>JANJXE010000370.1 GCA_024709185.1 Paludibacter sp. | reverse complement strand
GGGCATCCTGTTTCCTTCGGCCTTGTTTGAAGGAAGGGCGCCGGAGCAGGGAGCTTTACTGTCGGTTTTTATGGGAGGAATTAAGCGCCCCGACCTGTTTGAGCTGGAAGATGATACAATTATTGAAATAGCACTGAAGCATATATCAGAGATGATGAAACCTTCTGTAAAGCCTGATTTGGTACGGATATTCCGTTACCGACAGGCAATTCCACAGTACGATGCCGGGAGCGGACAACGATTGCACACGATTAAAGAGCTTCAGTTCAGGTTTCCCGGGTTGTTGCTGGCCGGAAATATCCGTGATGGTATTGGCATGTCCGACCGGGTGAAGCAGGCATTCGCTGTGGCTCAGGAAGTGATTGATTATATTACTATCAGCAAATTTATTTAGCAACCCGCATCGATGAAACAAGCACTTCTGATTGTCAATTTAGGTACTCCCGATGCTCCTTCAACCAGTGCCGTGCGTCGTTATCTGACCGAGTTTTTGAATGATCCTTATGTAATTGATATTCCTCAACCTTTTCGTTTTTTGTTGGTCAACGGCATTATAATTCCCTTCCGGGTGCGTAAATCCACTAATTTATACCGCCGACTATGGACGCCTGAAGGATCACCTATCCTGTATCATTTAATTGGACTAAAACATAAGCTGGAAACACGGCTGCCCAACTACACAGTGTATGCGGCGATGCGTTACGGTAGCCCTTCGTTGACACAGGTGATGAAGAAAATTCAGGAAGATGGTATCACTCATCTGACGGTGCTACCGCTCTATCCCCAGTTTGCTGATTCCACCACTGAAACCATCATCAACCGAATACGGGAGATAGCTTTCACCATGACCGGAATTCAGGATGTCCGTCGCAACCCGGAACCCGGTTCGTCAATGACCGGAATTCAGGACATTCGCTTCATCAGGCAGTTTTACCATCATCCGGCTTTTATCCGCGCCTTTGTAGAGCGCATGAAACCCTACAACGCTTCCGGCTTCGATCATGTGATTTTCACCTTTCACAGTCTGCCCGAAAGTCATCTTCAACGTATTCATCCTGAACACCCCTGTACGGGATGTGCCTGTGAAACCGCTATGCCCGAATACGGCCGCGAATGCTACAAAGCAGCGGCTTACGAAACTTCCCGCCGACTGGCTTCAGCATTCCAGCTTAGCACGACAGATTACAGCGTCTCCTTTCAGTCGCGCTTTGCCAACAAGTGGATTGGACCCTTTACCGACGAGCGTATCCGGGAGCTTGCTGCTAAAGGCGTAAAGCGCATTCTGGTGGTTGCTCCTTCCTTTGTGGCCGATTGTCTGGAAACAATAGTTGAAATCAGCCTCGACTACAAGGAGTTATTCCTTCGTGAAGGAGGCGATGAGTTGGTGATGGCCGAAAGTCTCAACGATGAAGATTTCTGGGCAACTGCTATTGTTGATATTATTCGCTAGAAAGTAGTATTTTTGCAACGACAAATAGGTAGCGTATGATACGAGCATGTTAATTTAGTATATCTGTGGTTATGAAAATATAGGCACACGAGTTCAATACAACCATATAAAAAATATTTACAATATGAAAAAAATTGCTTTATACATTCTGACTGCAGTATTTTTGGCGGCCTGTTCAAATGTGATGATAACCGGCCGTAAGCAGCTGTTGCTGGTAAACGATGCAGAACTGCTTACCATGAGTTTGCAAAGTTATAAGCAGTTTATCGACTCGGTACCTGCTTCTAAAGATCTTAAAAACAAAGCACTGGTACAAGCCACCGGAGTGAAGATTTCGAAGGCAGTTGAGGATTACATGAAATCCAACGGACTGGAAGCCGAACTTAAGAATTTCCAGTGGGAATTTAACCTCGTACAGGACACAACCGTCAACGCATTCTGCATGCCCGGAGGTAAAGTGGTGTTTTTTGAAGGTATCCTCCAGATGACCAAAACCGAAACCGGCATTGCCGTAGTGATGGGTCACGAAATTGCGCATGCGGTGGCCAAACACAGCAACGAGCGCCTGAGCCAGCAGATGCTGCTACAATATGGGGCAGCAGTAACCGATTTACTCGTATCGAACAAGTCGGACATGACACGCATGGGTATCAATGCCCTGTATGGCATTGGTGCACAGGTCGGAGTGCTGCTTCCCTATTCGCGCCAGCATGAGTACGAAGCCGACCGCCTCGGCATGATACTGATGGCCATGGCCGGTTACGACCCTGCCGAAGCTCTCACTTTCTGGGAACGCATGTCGGCAAATGGCAGCGGCTCCGTCCTCGAATTTATGAGCACCCACCCTTCGGATGAAAAGCGTATTGCGAATATCAAAAAAGTGTTACCCGAAGCGCAGGGTTATTTTAAGAAGTAGAAGCGGTTTTCATTTTTGCATATTCCCTCGGAGAAACTCCAAATTCAGCTTTAAAGCAGGTGCTGAAATATTTAGGATCGTTGAATCCCAATGAATAAGCAATGTCTGATACATTGCCCGTTTCGTTTTGCAACATAAGGCAGGCATGTTTTAGTCGGATATTCCGGATAAACTCACTCGGCGATAAGCCTGTCAACGACTTGAGTTTTCGGTAAAGTGTCGACTTGGAAGTGTTCATTGCATCAATGAGTTGATCGTGCGATAAATCAAAATTCGACATATTCTCTTCTACAAAGCTGATTGCCTGACGCAAAAAGATACCGTCCATTGAATCATTTTTGTAGTCCTTAGGATGAATAGCCAGATTCGA
Source organism: Paludibacter sp. (assembly GCA_024709185.1). GTDB lineage: Bacteria > Bacteroidota > Bacteroidia > Bacteroidales > Paludibacteraceae > Paludibacter. Next base: position 17,532 of record JANJXE010000370.1, on the reverse strand, counting down.
CTGATATTCTTTGTTCCTCTTTTGCCGGTTTACAATTAGGCTGTTGATACGGGCGTAGAGCACTTCCATTTCAAAAGGCTTTGATATATAGGCGTCAGCACCGGCATTATAACTTTCAATCCGATCAGCAATTTGATTTTTGGCAGTGAGAAGTAAAACCGGTATGTGCGAGTAGTCAATGTTTTCCTTAATCGTTCGGCAAAGTGTAATACCGTCCATTTCCGGCATCATCACATCGCTAATAATTAAATCCACCTCATTATCGTTCACTACCTTCAGTGCTTCAACTCCATTACCAGCCTTTAAAACCTTGTAAAGACGCGATAGTGAATTTGCCAGCACCATCAGCAAATCAGCATTATCTTCTACAATTAATACCACAATATCCAGATTTGGATTATCTGTAATCCCTTCATACGGGTTCAGATCAGCACTTTCGAGCTTCTTTATCGGAAATAATTGCGTTGTTTCTACTCCGCCTTCCCGTTCACTGGCAGCATACATTTGACTGTCGACCGGAAGTTCAACCACGAATGTTGTTCCTTTATTTAGTTCACTTTCGACAGAAATGGTACCTTTGTGAAGCTCTACCAGTTCTTTGGTCAGCGAGAGTCCGATACCGTTGGATTCTATTCCGATTTCATCTCCAAAAAAGCGTTCGAAAATGAACGGTAAACGGTCCTGCGAAATTCCGGTTCCAGTATCACTGATAAAGAGTTTTACATACCCGATATCTTGTTTTTGCTCGGTTTGAATAACCACATTTATAATTCCTTTTGGAGGCGTATGTTTAAAAGCATTCGACAGGATATTAAACATTATCTTGTCTAATTTATCTTCGTCGATCCAGGCAATCAACTTGTCGGGTGCTGAAATTGAGAACTGAATCTGTTTCTCTTTGGCAAGGGGTTCGAAATTATTCCAACAAATATTTGTTACAAAAGCCACTAAATCAGTTTGTTTAACTGACAGCTTCATATTGCCACTTTCCACTTTTCTGAAATCAAGTATTTGTTGCAGTAATCGCTTCAGCCGGGCCACATTCGATTTCATTATCGAATATTGTTTGAACTGATTGGGGAAATTGGCATTGAAATCTTCAATCAAACACGAAATGATGGTAAGAGGCGTAAGTAATTCATGCGAAACATTGGTGAAATAACGCAGTTTGATTTGCGTTAACTCTTCAGTTTTTTGTTTTTCGATACGTGAAATTAAAATGTCGCGTTTCAGAACAATGCGGTTTGCAACATTGCGATAGATAAAATAACTGATTAGCACAAATATGATAAAATAGAGTGTAAACGCCCACCATGTCTCATAAGGGGCAGGTTCTACCTTGATTGTCATCAGATAAGGCTCATCGATCCAAACACCATTTTCGTCGGTTGCCTTAACCTGAAAAGTATAGGTGCCTTTACTCAGGCTGTTATAGTTTACATAACGTCGCTTGCTGTCAACGTTAACCCAATCTTTGTCGATTCCCTTCAACTGATAGGCATAATAGATGTTTGACGGTGAGGTATAATTCAGTGCCGAGAATTCAAATCCAACATTGCGTTGCCTGTAATTTAGTTTAAGGATTTTATCGGCTGAACTATACGAATGTGATGGGAAATCATTAAAAATGGATCGGTTAAACACTTCAATATCGGTGATGATAACCTTATTTACATTTTGCTTTTGACGTTTCAGATTGGGATTGAATGTACAATAACCGTTACCACCGGCAAAATAAATCTTACCTGCACTATCCTGAAAGCTCGCTCCTGCTTTGAACGAGCTGATTTTAATATTGTCGTTGACAGAAAACAACATGGATGATTTATTGGCCAAATCCACTTTTACCACTTTGTTGTTGGTAGCAAGCCACATAAAGTTTTTACTTTCGACTACAATATTAACAATGTCCTCATCGAGTATTGAATATAGCTTATTCTGTGAATAAAATTTTTGACTTTGAGCATCGTACTTGTTTAATCCTCCGTTGTTGGTTCCTGCCCAAATGGCGCCCTCTCTGTCCACAACGATTGAATTGATCTCGTCGCTGTTGATATTTCCCTTTGAAAGCGTAAAATGCCTCGATACAAATTGGTTGGGTTTTAGTTCCTGCAACCGGATTACCCCTTTGCTTGGTGAACCTATCCAGATGATCCCGTTATGGTCTTCAACAATGGCATTTACGTTATTGATTTCGGGTAATATTAAATCGATTTTACCGTTATTGTACAAAAATACACCAGTGCGTGCCCCAATCCACATGCGATTTTTAGAGTCGGAATAAAGTCCGGAAATCCGTCTGGATTCCTCCGGAAATCTTTTAGTGTCGAGTACTATGTCTTCGTACCGGTAACTGTTGTTATGTTGAGTTATTCGCCCCAGAATTCCGTGCCCTCCCAGCCAAATTGAACCGTCTGCTTTGTTTTTACAGAAGCTTAAAATTGCTTTCGACTGATTTTTGGTAATCGATGAAAACAAAGTGGTAAGTTCCGTATTCTTATCAATTTTCTGCGTTTTTTTATCCACAACGACGAGTCCAAAATTGAATAAACTAAGCCAGATTTTATTTTCGTTTCCAAAAATCGAAAGAACTGATACCACCCCATATTTGCTTTTTATTGCGTCTAAGGTGTTGGATTCAAACAATGGTCGGTTCAGATTAGCCATATACACACCATCGTTACTGGTGGCTATCCAGATATTGCCCTGCCTGTCTTTCATAATATGATTCAGGTAGTTAGACGCATCATTGAATAAATCGAGAGCATTGATTCGTTCGAAAACCACTTTTTTGCGATCGGGAATAACACTTAGTCCCATTTGCGATAACACCCACAAATCACCGGAGATATTATCCTGCGTAATGCTGTAAATTGAATTCTCAGCTGCACTAAACGGATTTTTTGCATTCAGGTACTGAGAGTACAATGGAATTGTCATGTCCTGCTGAAAGTCGATTCGGAATAGCCCGTCGCCAAACGTTCCTATCCACAACATACCATCGTTGTCTTCGAAAATTGTAAATGGATTATTCAATTTTCCCAGCATGGGAAGCTGCTCAAAGCTTTGATATTTGTCATTATAACGGCAAAGACCATCTCTCCAGAGTGCAACCCAGATGATGCCTGCCTTGTCTTCGAAAATATAATTTACGTTGCTGCCTGGCAAGGAACCTTGTTCGTTGGTGTGGATGAATTTTTTCAAGGTTCCTGAATTGAATTCAAATAAATAAAGACCGTTTTCACTACCAATCCACATGTCACCGTTTTTGTCGCATAAAATACTGTTGATGCGTAAATCCTGCACTTCATGATCCGGAAAAAGAGAGATAATCTGGTTGTTCTCATCCAGAATATTGACACCTCTGTCGGTCCCAAACCAGATATTATTCTGCTTATCCTCTGCTATACACAAGATGTTACCGCTGGTAAGCAGGTTGGGATGTTCTATGTTTGATTTTATAGTGATAAGTTTATACCCATCGTATCGACAGATACCTGCTTCAGTACCCAGCCAGATAAACCCTTTTGAGTCTTGAAAAACCCTTTTTACGATACTGTTGGGAAGCGACTCCCTGAAGGGAATTTTTTTAAATGAAATGGCTTGCTTATCAAAACTGAATCCCAGAACAGATTGAATTAGCAACAGAGATACTATAAGAATTCGCCTCATGTGTTTTATTGTCTGATGGTATGTAAAGTATGCATCAAAGATAATAACTGGAAACTTTTAATACAACATATTTACTTGTTTAGGTGTTCATTTGAACTTATATTGGAAATATTTGAGCCAGAAGTAAAGCATTTGAATAAGTTAAAAATCTAATTTTGCATCAGGTCAAATTATAATCAGAATTATTGATGAAAAGATATTCAATTGTTGCAGTCCTGTTGCTTGTTTTTCTAACTATAAAATCGGAAAACACAAGAAGTATCGTTTTGCTGGATCAGGGATGGCGTTTTATTAATCAGGAGGTGACTGGTGCTGAGAAGCCAAACTTAAACGACGCCAATTGGCAGAAAGTAGTGGTTCCGCACGACTGGGCAATATTGGGTAATTTCGATATGAATATCGACAGGCAGTATGTGCAGGTGAAGGCCGATGGTGAAACTACAGCACAATTACGCACCGGCCGTACCGGAGCGTTGCCAACCTTTGGTGTGGGATGGTATCGTAAAGTGCTGCCTATAAACAAATCCGATGAAGGTAAAGTTATTTCTGTAGAATTTGATGGTGCCATGAGTTTGGCAAAAGTGTATCTTAACGGTGTATACATTGGTGAGCAACCCTATGGATATTCGTCGTTTATGTTCGATTTGACCAGTCATGTTCAGTTTGGAAAGGATAATATACTTGCTGTCCGCCTGGAAAACAAGCCCGAATCGTCGCGCTGGTATTCGGGTGCCGGAATTTACCGTAATGTACGGTTGGTTAAAACGGCACCTGTTCATATTGCACATTGGGGAACATTTATCACTACACCTACCGTAAATTCAAAAAGTGCTGATGTAAACATAAAAACCGAGTTAAACGGAACTTCTGATAAAGCAAATGTAAAATTAGTAACCGAAGTATACACCAGCAACGGAGAAAAAGTATCGACTGTAACTTCATCCCAAAAGTTGGCTGCCAAGCTGAATTTTAACCAGCAATTAAAAATCAAAAATCCACAATTGTGGAGTATTGAAACGCCCAATTTGTATACGGCCATTTCGAAAGTATATGTGGATAATGTATTAACCGACGAATACAAAACTTCGTTTGGATGTCGCACCATTCGTTTTGATAAAGACAACGGTTTTTTCCTGAACGAAAAACCGGTAAAGATTCAGGGTGTGTGTTTGCACCACGATTTAGGTCCGCTGGGGGCAGCTGTTAACTACCGTGCCACACTACGTCAGTTGGAAATAATGAAAGAGATGGGTGCCAATGCCATTCGTACCTCGCACAATCCACCTTCGCCCGAACAGCTTCAAATTTGCGACAGCATCGGGTTGTTGGTAAATGTTGAGGCGTTTGACGAATGGAAACACAGCAAAAACAAGAATGGCTATGGCTCGTATTTCGACGAGTGGTCGCAGCGCGATTTACGTTCGTTGATTCGTCGCGACCGCAATCATCCTTCGGTAATTATGTGGAGCATTGGAAATGAAATCACAGAACAGGGCATGCCCGAAGGAAAAGAAATTGCACGTAAACTGGCAGATGCTTGTCACGAAGAAGATCCGACACGCCCTGTTACTGCAGGATTTAACAATCACAATCAGGCAATAAAAAGCGGATTGGCCGATGTGCTCGATATTGTTGGATTTAACTACAAGCCACAGGATTACAAAAAGAAACATGACGAATATCCAAATTTTGTAATTCTGGCAAGTGAAACAGCGTCGACCGTGAGTTCGCGAGGTGAATATAAATTTCCGGTGAAAGAAATTAAAGGTGTATGGCACGAAGATTATCAGGTGTCAAGTTACGATTTAGAATATCCGGGTTGGGCAACAACTCCCGATACCGAATTTCAGGCGCAGGATGACAATGAGTTTGTGTTGGGCGAATTTGTGTGGACCGGTTTCGATTATCTGGGCGAACCAACACCTTATAACGAAGGTACTCCGGCTCGTAGTTCGTATTTTGGAATTGTTGATTTGGCCGGTTTGAAAAAGGACCGTTTTTATCTTTATCAAAGCAAATGGAGCGATAAACCCATGCTTCACCTGCTTCCGCACTGGAACTGGCACGACCGGTTGGGTCAGAATGTGCCCGTATATTGTTACACTAATTACCCGAAAGCTGAGCTGTTTGTAAACGGCAAAAGTATGGGTATAAAGCAAAAAGACAAATCAAACAAATACACCCGCTACCGTCTGATGTGGAAAGATGTGGTGTACGAGCCCGGCGAAATAAAAGTAATAGCTTACGATGTCAATAACAAAGCTGTAGCTGAGCAGGTTATAAAAACAGCCGGCAATTCACACTCCCTTCGTCTCACTGCCGATCGCCCTACCATTCGGTCGGGAGGAAAAGACCTTTCATTTATTACTGTGGAAGTGGTGGATAAAGATGGAAATCTCTGTCCGCGGGCATCCAATCTGTTGTTTTTCGAAGTAAGTGGCAACGGCAAACTGAAAGCTGTATGCAATGGAAATGCCATTGATCAAACATCGTTTGGTTCCAATTATATGAATGCCTTCAATGGAAAAATGGTGGCCATTATTGAATCTGGTGAAGCGCCCGGCGATGTGGTGCTGAAAGTATCAGGCGGAAAGTTAGTGCCACAGGAAATGAAGATCAGGTGTGAATAAGTTGTTGTTTTTATTCAATTCTTTATCTTTGTAGATTATATTTAATTAAAACATGAAAAATACAATTTTACCAATCAGCAGTTTGTCCCTGCTTTGTGCTGGCAGTATTGCAGTTACAGCGCAGCAGCAACCCAATGTGGTTCTGTTTTTAGTTGATGATATGGGTTGGAAAGACCTGGGTGTGTATGGCAGCGACTATCATAAAACACCTCAGATTGATAGTTTTGCCAACGATGCTGTTCGGTTTACCAATGCTTATTCGGCTTGTACGGTTTCGTCGCCTACACGTGCAGCACTGATGACTGGAAAATATCCGGCCAAACTGCATATTACCGATTGGATTGAAGGGTACAAAATGCCCAATACCAAATTGCAGGTACCCGCCTGGACTATGTATTTAGCACACGAAGAAACCACCTTAGCCGAAGTCTTCAAACAGAACGGATATGCCACTGCACATTTTGGGAAGTGGCATTTGGGTGAAAACGAAAAATACTGGCCTGAAAACCAGGGTTTCGACATCAATATGGGTGGCTGGCGCACAGGGCAGCCCAGTAATGACAAGAAAAAAGGATACAATGGTTATTTTTCACCCTATGGAAATCCACGCTTAACCGATGGGCCAGTGGGCGAATACCTCGAAGATCGCTTAGCCAACGAAGCCTGCAATTTCATCCAACAATCGAAATCGAAACCTTTCTTTGTGAACTTCTGGCTTTACAACGTGCATACTCCACTTCAGGCACAACAGGAAAAAATTGACAAGTACAAGTCTCTGGTCGACTCCACAAAACTTCAAAAGAATCCGACTTACGCGGCCATGGTGGAACATACCGACGAAGCCGTTGGTAAAGTAATTACACAACTCAAACGCCTCGGTTTGTACGAAAATACTATAATTATTTTTACGTCGGACAATGGAGGGTTGATAGGCAGTGGAAAGAGGAAGGTTACCAATAATTCACCGCTGCGACTTGGCAAAGGCGAGCGTTACGAAGGGGGTGTACGGGTGCCGCTTATCATTAAAGCAGCACATCAGAGTGCACCCAACCGCATTAACAATACACCCGTGATGACTATCGATTATATGCCGACGCTGATTGATATGGCCAACTTAAAAGTGGATAAAAAAGTGCTGAAGGGAATCGATGGGGTGAATATTACACCGCTGTTAACTTCCGAAAACGGAAAGCTGAAGCGCAAATCGCTGTATTGGCATTATCCGCATTACCACACCGAAGGCGCCACGCCCTACAGCGCCGTTCGCAATGGCGATTGGAAACTGATTCATACGATAGAAACAAATTCGTATGAGCTTTTCAATCTGAAAACAGACATTTCGGAAAGCAAAAACCTGATCGACAGCGAACCCGCAATTGCTTCCAAATTGAAAAAAGAACTGGAAAACTGGAAAAAGAAAATGGGAGCGCAAATGCCGACAGTAAGGGTAGCAGCGAAATAACTATAAAATCAGCGCTGATATGCTTAATGTGTATTTATAAGTCAAATTTGCACTATTAATTTTTATCATGAAAAAGTACTTAGTAGTCTATACAATCCTATTCGTTTTTAGTATACAATTTTCAACAGTTAGTGCTCAATGGGCGCCTCAGAACTGGCCAATTGTTAAGCACTACGATGCTTCTTCGCTCAAACATATTGCATTGCCTTTGGGTGGAATTGGTACAGGAACGGTATCACTGGGTGGACGAGGCGAGTTGCGTGACTGGGAATTGATGAATGTACCCGCAAAAGGTTTTAGCACCGTTACAACCGGAAATAATGCACCGTTTTTTGCGATTTATGTGAAAGGGCAGGATGGAAAAACCCATACGAGAGCCCTGATGGGTAAGCTATTCGACGATGAGTATTTGCATTACGAAGGTCGTCCGGTGGATCATCATGGTTTACCACGTTTCGAATCGGCGAGTTTCGATGCTGCCTATCCTTTCGGGCAGGTAAATCTGGAAGATAAAACCCTACCCGTGAAAGTGAAGATCAAAGGTTTCAACCCACTTATTCCTACCGATGCCGACAATAGTGGATTGCCCATTGCCATACTTACTTACGAAATTTCGAACACCTCAAACAAGGCAATCGAAGTGGCGGTTTGCGGTTCAATACGCAATTTCATTGGTAAAAATGGAAAGCAAAATACGTCCGATTGGAAAGGCGATGTAATTCCCGTAGGAGCTAAAAAGAACAGAAATGCCTATCGGGTTTCGGAAAATTTCAGAGGCATTTATTTTGATTCGCAAGGGGTGGATTCTACAAGTGCAGCCTGGGGAACTATGGCTCTGACAACACAGGAAACTGCCGGAGTAACTTACAGAACTGCTTCAAAAAAAGATAATTGGAGTAATGCATTGTTGAATTTTTGGGATGACTTCTCAGCAGATGGCGAGCTGACAGAGAAATTCGAACAAAACGAAGATGATCCCATGGCTTCCCTGTCTGTAAAAAAGACCATAGCTGCTGGTTCAAAGGCTACTTTTTCGTTCTTTATTACCTGGAATTTCCCCAACCGTTATGCCTGGACTGACACCAATTTCATTGGAAATTATTACAGTCAACACTATAATGATGCATGGGAAGTGGCTGAAAAAGTGCTGCCAAAACTTCCACAATTAGAAAAACAAACGCTAGATTTTGTAAATGCAGTTGCTCACTCTTCTTTTCCTGATGTTATTAAAGAAGCTGCTCTGTTTAACTTAGCAGTGTTGCGCTCTCAAACCGTTTTTCGCCTGCCTAGCGGACATTTAATGGGTTGGGAAGGTGTAATGGACAAAATGGGTTCGTGCAAGGGTAGCTGCACCCACGTGTGGAATTACGAAGTGGCAACGCCTTTTCTATTTGGCGATTTGGCCCGGACCATGCGCGACGTAGAGTTTAACTATGCAACCAAAGAAAATGGATTAATGAATTTCAGGGCTGAACTGCCTCTTTCCAATGCAAATAAAGGTTCGGCTGCGGCAGCAGATGGACAAATGGGTACGATCATGAAATTTTACCGCGACTGGCAATTGTCGGGTGATGGTGAGTTTCTGAAGAAAAACTACAGTCAGGTAAAAAAGGTATTGGCTTTTGCATGGAAGGAAAAAGGTTGGGATGGAAATCAGGATGGTGTGATGGAGGGCAGACAGCACAATACCATGGATGTCAGCTATTTTGGACCTAATCCGCAAATGGGATTCTGGTACCTGGGCGCACTGAAAGCTGCAGAAAAAATGGCTGTTGCCATGAAGGATACCGATTTTGCCCGGAAATGTGCCGATTTATTCAGCAAAGGCTCGAAATGGATGGATGAACATTTGTTCAACGGTTCGTATTACGAACACAAAATTACCGACCCGAAAACTTTTGAGTTTTTGGATATGACCAATCCCGCCACAAAAGTTCCTGATTTTCAGTTGGGAAGTGGCTGTCTGGTGGATCAGTTGGTGGGGCAATACATGGCGCACATTTGCGGATTGGGTTATTTAGCCGATAAAACCAATATTCAAACAGCCTCCAAAAGTGTGATGACGAATAATTTTTTGGCAGATTTTTCAGCCCATTTCAACAATATGCGTTCGTTCACCATGGGCAATGAAGCGGGGTTGTTGATGGCATCGTGGCCCAAAGGCAGGCTGGAAGTGCCATTCCCGTATTTTGCGGAAGTTATGACCGGTTTTGAATATGCAGCGGCTGTGGAAATGATTTACGAAGGAGAAAAAGAAGATGCATTGAAAGTCATACAGGCCATACGCGACCGCCACAACGGTGCCAAACGCAATCCGTTCAGCGAACCGGAGTGTGGTCACCATTATGCCCGTTCGATGGCGAGCTGGGCCACTATCATTGCCCTTAGTGAGTTTAGTTATTCTGGCGTGGATCAGTCGATGACCATTACTTCACAGCCCGGCACCTATTTCTGGAGCAATGGTAATGCGTGGGGAACCTGCAAGGTAGATAATCAACAAGCAACCCTAAAAGTGCTGAAAGGCAATCTGATATTAAAAGAGTTTTCGCTCAAAGGCAACCCAAAACCTGCGAAAATAAAATTAAGTTTGAAGGAAGACGAAGAACAAACCATTAGAGCACTAAAATAATGGTTTGTTCTTTCTAATCCTCATGTGCGTTGGTATATCCCCAACCGGAAGCTATCGACATGCATTTTTCATACCTATCTTCCGTACGAACTGCACCTGGTATGACTGCATTTCCCACTATTGAAGCTAAGCTGCTTTTTTCATCGTAGTACACAAATTAAGGCATCGCTATCTTGTTTCGTGTTACTTCTCCTTTATAAAGTTGCGTTTCAACGATATAAACGCCGGAATCTTGCATGTTGATGGATGTTGAAGTGCTTGCAGGAAGTTGCGAAATCACTTTTCTGCCTGAGGTATCGTAAACGTTCACCGAGGTGATAAGTGATTGCGCATCAATCTGAATTTTGTTATTAAACGTTTTCAAATCAACTGTACTCTCGTTGGGTAAGGACGTTTCGGTGGTAATCTGCGGCTTCCACACACGAATATAATCTACATACGCTTCTGTGAGAAAGCCAATGGGTTGCGACGTAAAACAGGGATCGCCATCGGGGAAGCCAAAGCTGGCACCATCGGAGAGCCAAAGGAACTCATCCACCTTTGGAATCCATTTTGCGGCACTGTATGTAACTTTCAGCACACCATCGTAATATATTTTTATAAAATCGGAGGTCCACCACATCCCCCAGGTATGATAGCCGCTGTGAATACCCGGCGTATTAAACTGAACGGTATTAGCCTGATGACTGCTTCCGTAGCCATCGATATGAATCACACTTTTGGTGAAATCTCCCGTCCATGCCGATTCAAAAATGTCAATTTCGGCACCATCATTCCCGGTTCCATCTACATTTCCCATATTGGGTCCCTGAAGCCAAAAAGCTGTATGGGTGCCCTTTGTGACATCTGCCACTTTAATGCGGGCTTCGAAGTAGCCGTAAGTAGTGAGGTATTTACCATTACTGTTTATCGCCCCGCAGTGCATTTTGGATGAAGTTTCCTTGGTAACTTTGAGTATCAGGTTTCCATCGGCCACAGCCACATTCGCAGGTTTCCAGAACCAACTGCTGATACCGATTTCGGGTCGGGGTGCCCGTGAAGTAGTGCTGTTATCGACAGTCCATTTGGTGGTATTTACGGAAGTACTGTTAAACTCATCGCTGAAGTCAAGAACCCAATCGGTGCCAATATTTGTGTTGGCAGGTGCAACACCGGACGTAGTGGCGGGGTCGATAAAAGATTGAGCCGTGGAAAACAATGCAGTGGTAAGCAATAGTGAAAGCAATTTGATTTTTCTCATGATGTGTAATTTCTGTTCAAAATAATTAGATCTAATTTCTGAAAACTAATATTGTAAAAATACGCTGATACTCTTTTCACGAAGTTATAACAGGGGTTCAAAATAGTAGGTTTTCAACCCAAAACATAATGAGCTATGATTCTCCCTTTTTGAAATTTAGTTCAACATATAGTTGTCAATACCGCTATATATTTGTAATATTAAAAATAACTTCCTTATTCAGCACATTCTTATTCATGATATTTCATCGCTAAAAGATTTAACTTTAAATGATATTAAAAATGAAAAAAATTGCCACCATTATTCTATGTGCTATGGCTTTAAGTCTTTCGGCACAACATTCCGAAATTGTAAAAGTCACTACCAGCAAACTTCAATGGTTTGAAGATGCCAAACTCGGCATTTTTATTCATTATGGCATTTATGCTGTGAAAGGCGTTAGCGAATCCTGGTCTTTTTACTCTGGCAAGATATCTAAAAAGGATTATTTTGACCAATTGAATAGTTTTACTGCGAAGAATTACCGACCAGACGAATGGGCGAAACTTTTCAAAGAAACCGGCGCAAAATATGCCGTTCTGACTTCAAAACACCATGATGGAGTAGCACTGTGGGATACTAAGTTGAACGATTTAAGTGTTGTGAAAAAATCACCTGCTGCCCGCGATTTAATTACACCTTACGCTCAGGCACTTCGAAACGAAGGATTGAAAGTAGGAATTTACTTCTCGCATCTCGACTGGTCGCATCCCGATTATGCCACTGTTTTCAATGCCAACACCAAACAACGACCTGCCAGCTACAACATCTACGATTTTCCAAAATCGGGAGTAGAGGACACCGTTCGATGGAATAACTTTGTTGCTTTTAGAAATGCACAAATGAAAGAAATCCAGGAGTTAACAAATCCCGACTTATGGTGGTTTGATGGCGATTGGACACGTAATTCTAAACAATGGAAAATGAAGGAATTACGTCAGGAAATACTTTTATGGAACCCAAAAACCATTCTTAATTCACGGATGATGGGCTATGGCGACTATGCAACTCCTGAACAGGGGGTACCCATTGTAGGTCAGGAAGGACCGTGGGAATTGTGCATGACCATTAATGATTCGTGGGGTTTTCAACACAACGATAACAACCATAAATCGGTGAATTATATCATTCGTATTTTTGCCGACTGCATCAGTATGGGAGGCAATTTACTGTTAGATGTCGGGCCAATGGAGGATGGAACATTTACGCAGGCCCAAATAGAACGGTTGAAAGGTCTGGGACGCTGGACAAAGAAACATGCAGAAGCCATTTATGGCACCACCCGCGGTTTACCATTTGGTCATTTTTATGGCCCAACAACTCTGTCGAAAGATAAAAAAACCATTTATTGCTTTGTACTCGACATACCAAAAGATGATGTTGTAATCAAAGGTATTCAAAATAAAATAAAACAAGTGCGTTTAATAGGCACGAATGAAACGCTTGCTAATAAGCGGGTTGGAGGTGCCTCGTGGTTGAATATTCCGGGCGTACTTCAGGTTTCGTTGCCGGCGGATAAATTGGACGAGAATGTAAGTGTGGTTGCAATTGACTTAGAAACACCATTGGAGCTGTACAGGGGTAATGGCGGAGCTATTCAGAACAATTAAACAAGACTTATCATCCACTAAATTTAGAAGCATGCAAAAAAGTTGAGCCATGTTTCAACCAATTTGGGAAATTGTCCCCCCTGCAGAAATTAACAACCTCCTATATTTGCCCACACAAATTTACAGTTTGTATCAAATTTAATAATTGGGAGCGTAAAACAAAAAAGGTTAATCAATTTTATCAATTACAGTATGAAAAAACGAATTCTATTATTCATAATGACCCTTGTGTTGGGTATAGTATCGTGGAGTGCCTCGGCAGCCACAGGGTGGTTTCAGGACTACATTAAATTAAATGTAAATGGTGCTGGAGTAACAGCCCCAACAGGTTGGTACTGGATTGGATCAGATCCATCTTATGCAACTTCTTTTGTAGCGGGTTTAGGGACTGTTACTTCTCTTAAACTGGATGGTGCTGATATGAAGTATTGGAGTGACAACCAGGATCGTACCGGTGGTGCGTTTTATTATCAAGTTACAAGTTCCGATGGTAATACAACTTACATTGCTGCCACTGAAGTAATTTGGTCTCAAAACTATTTAGGTGGCAATGATTATCAGGGAATATCTTCTGACTTGAATGTAGATCTTTTATCCGGAATTCCGGCCGGTACTGCTTGTAAACTTACGGTTTGGGCAAAAAGCTGGGGCTCTAATCAGGGTGATAGCTGGCTTAATAATGGAGGTTCAAATTATGTTGCAACATTTACAGTTGCACCTGTTTCGGTGAGTGGTTCTGCATCACAGGATGGATATTACTCCACCTTAGGTGCTGCCATTACTGCTATCGGAACAACTCAAAGTGGTAATAATATTGAAGTGAAGATAGGAGCATCAACCACTGAATCGTCCACTGTGACAATTGGAAATGGTTCATGGGCCTCCTTGAAAATTTACCCGATTTCAAGTGGAGTAATTTGTTCTGCTGTTTATTTTAATCTATCAGGTGCTAAAAATGTAACGATTGATGGACGAGTAAATGCAACTGGTACACCAGCAGTGGGAGCTACGACAAGTTTAACGCTTTCTTCGACCAGTTCGACAAATCCTGTAATTTCGTTTGATAACGATGCACAAACAAATACCGTAAAATATTGCATTATAAAAATAGGTGATTTACCTAGCTCAACCGGAGGTATTGCATTTGGGACAAATGCAGGAACAATCAACGGTAATGGCAATAATGTAATTGATCGAAACTTAATTACAAGCAGCGGAGCAATCTATCCATTTTATGCTGTATATGCGACTGGTAATACAACAAATCCGAATAAGGGAAATCAAATCACCAATAACGAATTTACTAACTTTATGAAAGTAGGTCCGGTCTCAGGAGCACCTTCGGGAATTTATATTTCAGGTAATGCAACTGCCATTATTAACGACAATTATACAATTTCAGGTAATAGTTTTTATGGAAGCCTGTCAACAAATGCTGGTGGTAATCGCTATTTTATCCAAATTGGTGCAGGAAATAACGGTGGTACGCATACGGTAACCGGAAACTATATTGGTGGAACATCTGCTCAGTGTGGTGGAACAAAAATGATAAAATCAGGAAACGCAGTAAGTAATTTCCAGGGGATTAATATCATCACTTCTGGTGCAGGTACTACTTTAGTACAAAACAATACCATTCAGAATATTCAGTGGACAGCATCTTCCGGACAAACATCTGCTCAAAACTTTACAGCAATATCAGTTGGAGGTACCGGCAATGCCACTATTTCCGGAAATGTTATTGGAAATACTACCACAGGTACCAACGAGGATGGTAGCACGGCATCTATTGTGAGTTCAATTTATAATACTTCTGCTTCTTCGGTTTCAGGCATAAGCATTACAACAATAGGAACTGTTGCTTGTGAATACAACCAGATTGGTTCTATCTATGCCATAAACAACGACATTTCTACAAGTGCCAGACCAATTACTTTCAATGGTATTAGCAAAAGTGCCTCTGCAGGTACTACCACTATCCGATATAATACTATCGGTAGCCCAACAGCGGCACATTCCATTTATTTTAAAAATTTCATGACCGATTTTGGTCAAAGTATGAATGGAATTAGTTGCGTTGGTGCAAGTAGTAGCTTTGACGTAAGTTATAATACAGTTGCTAACTTAACCGACTTCAATTCCAGAAGCACCAATAGTACTAATGCAGGTTATTTTTATGGTATCACAGCAGGTGGTAGCAGCACTACCGGAACTATAAATGGAAATTTGGTACATTCTTTAATAACTATAAATTTTGCCGGACAGGGAACTATGGCAGGCATTTTTTCAAATAATGGAACGAATACCATCACAAACAATGTGGTAATATTGGGCAATGATGCTAATCCATGCGATATCAGGGGAATAGCCGACCAGTCAACAAATGCAATTACTTCCTATTTCTATCACAATACCGTATATATTAAAGGTGCTCCTGCATCCGGAAGTTATGCTTCCGCTTGTTTCAGATCGCAAAATAATAATGCGTCTACATCTAAAACCATTAAAAACAATATATTTGTAAATACGCGTAGTGGAGGAACTGGCAAGCATTATGCACTCTACTTAGTGAATACTGGAACACTTGTGGTGGATTACAACGATTACCGTGCAACCGGAGTAACAGGTGGGACATTAGGTTATTTTACTGGTGACAAATCAGACTTACCAATTGTTACAATTCAGGATGTAAATAGTAAAACCCAGGATCCATCATTCTCCAATGCAGGTGGAACTACAGCAGATAGTTACATTCCTTTCTCTACTTTAATTACCGGTGTCGATTTATTTACTGGTAATACTGTTACAACGGATTATTACGGGCTAAGTCGTAGCACAACTCCAACCATGGGAGCTCTTGATTTTGCCACCTGGAATGGAAGCGCCTGGAATACTGCTCCAACTGCCGATTATAATGCAAAAATCAATGGAACCTACAGCGGTGCCGGTTTCGTCAGCCGTAACTTAGTGGTGAATGCAGGAAAACAACTCGAAGTTACCTCGGGAACTTTAGCTGTGGGTAACAACCTCACCATTCTCAGCGATGCTGCCAACGGTACAGGTACGCTTACCTACACTGACTTAACTGTTGGTGGCACTACTACTGTGCAGCAGTATCTACCACATCAACGTAACTGGTATGTGTCGTCGCCGGTGTCAGGTGCTGTAGCTCCTGCAGGCTATACCTATTATCAGCGCGATGAGGCAGGTGCAAGCTGGACATCGCAACCTGTCAATCCAGGTGATACATTTACGCATGGCAAAGGATATATCGCTTTGCCGGATGTCGCTGCTTCTACTATTTCATTTAGTGGAACGCTTAACAGCGGCGAGATATCTATTCCTTTAACATGGTCGGGATCTTCATCCAAAGGCTTTAACCTGATTGGAAATCCCTATCCGTCACACTTAAGCTGGACGGAAGCTTTTGTCGAAGCAACCTCTGCTCCCGAAGGTGGTGTTGCCCCTGCAACATTGATTGAACCGAGCATTTATGTGCGTACCAATGCAGGAACGGTAAACGGCAGCGGTCAATGGTCATTCCAAACCTACAATGCTTCAACGGGATTGGCTGTGCCTAATAATTCCCTGCTTAACGGTGGCATTATTCCTCCAATGCAGGCATTCTGGGTTAAAGCAAAACAAGCAGGTAATCTGATACTAACCAGTGCGTTGACAAAATCACATCAAACAGGAAATCCGTTGAAAGCTCCGTCTGTAAAAAATACTGATCGTCAACTTATACGAATAGAGGTTTCCAATGGAACTAAAACCGATGAAACGCTATTGTTTTTCGATGATAATGCCCAAAATGGCTACGACTCATATGATTCGCCAAAATTTGCTGAAGCTACTTCCGAAATGCAAATTTTCACTACTGTTGGTGATGAAAAACTGGTGATGAATGGATTGAAAACCATGCCGCTGAATCAGGAAATTGCACTTGGCTTTGTTCCCGGTAGCGCAACTTCGTTCAGCATGAAAGTGAATCAGATTACAAATCTTCCTTCGGATGTTCGCGTCATTTTAATTGACAATGCATCGAATGGACTAGAAACAGATTTGACCGATGGTACTTCAAGCTATCAGTTTAGTACCAGCGAAAGCACTTCCACCGACCGCTTCAGCCTCCTCTTCCGTGCACCAGGCGTTACAACCGGAATTGAAACAACTCCAAAACTTAACGCCCGGGTGTTTGTTAATACCGAAAATCAACTTACCATAATTGCTCCTGAAAAATGCACTTATGC
>JANJXE010000210.1 GCA_024709185.1 Paludibacter sp. | reverse complement strand
CTTCAGCTGACCGGTCCCTTTTGGCAGCATCATTCCAAACATCTTCGAAATGAAATCTTTCCCTGCAACTTTTTTGCGTGCATCACGCAGAGCTGAAAGCGACCAGAACGAGAAAAATAATTTTACCTGTGTGTCCATGGCTGCCGCGGCAATACCAATTACAAAAGCTGCCAGGATCTTGTCGAGGTCGCCCGAAACGACAGCTATCGACAATTGATCCTTACGACCATTTTCCAATTGAACTACCCTTTTCTGCAAAGCTTCGAGCTGTTCCAGCAGTTGTGCAGTGGTGGGTTCTGTTGCGTTACTCATAATTATTGTTTTTTTATTTTTGTACGGCAAAGATAGAGTGAATCAGTCAATTAGAACAGGAAACCGGCGTGCTGATGCATATCTTATTTTGTGATAATTGTCACAAAAAGTAAGGTATGCAGATCAGTTTAAAAACTGTTAGTAATCGTTTTTTTTACTAGAATATCTGTGAAAAAATACCTATCTTTGCCCGACTAAATCGAAAAAGAGACTATCCATGTCGAAAACAAGTACTCAATACGACCAGGCAGCTGCCGTTTGCCGCGATATTTTCACAAAAAAACTGACCGACTACGGTTCGTCGTGGCGTATCATGCGTACACGGTCGATCACCGATCAGATCTTTATCAAGGCCAACCGAATCCGTACACTAGAAATAAACGGAATTGCAAAGGTCAACGAAGGTATTCGTCCCGAGCTGATCGGAATTGTGAATTATGGCATCATTGGCCTTATTCAACTTGAAAAAGGAACTTCTGATACGATTGATATGCCGGACGAGGAAGTGATGGGCCTTTACAATTCTTATTTTAAGAAAGCGAAGGATCTGATGATGGACAAGAATCACGACTATGGCGAGGCCTGGCGTTCGATGCGTATGGAGTCGTACACCGATTTAATTCTTATGAAGATAAACCGGACGAAGCAGATTGAAGACAACGAAGGCGTGACGGTTGCCTCTGAAGGCATCGATGCCAACTATTATGATATGATTAACTATGCCATGTTTGGCCTTATTAAACTGGAGGAAAACAGTTGAGTTTTAAATTTCTACAAACTAAACACCCAGGAATTGGAAAAGCCGGCTTCACCGATACAAAGCCGGGAAGAATTGTTTTGCATGTGCTTAGGTTGATTACCAGCGGAGTATTTGTTTTTTCAGGATTTGTAAAAGCGGTCGATCCGCTGGGCACGGTCTATAAAATTGAAGATTATCTGAAAGCCTTTGGCGACAACTGGACTTCGCTGACCGTACTCGCCTTTCCGGCTGCCCTGTTGTTGATTGCCGTTGAACTGATGATTGGTATACAGTTGCTTTTGATGATCCGGTTCCGAATCTCCGCCCTGCTTGCGTTGCTGTTTATGCTGATAATGACCCCGCTCACTCTGTACATCGCCCTGGAAAATCCGGTTTCCGATTGCGGCTGTTTTGGTGATGCCCTGAAAATTTCGAACTGGCAAACATTTGGGAAAAATGTAGTACTGTTGATTGTTGCCCTGTTACTGGTGGTGTACCGTTCGAAATTTAAAACGTTTTTTGTCAGGAAAATGGAGAATACACTTGCGGTTGTGTTTTTACTGGCATCGGTTGGATTTATGGCCTTCAATCTGATGCATTTGCCTATTCTCGATTTTCGGCCGTATAAAATTGGAGTGAATATCCCTGAAGCCATGCAGATTCCGAAAGTAGCTCCCGTAGATGAATACAGCTATCGGTTTGTTTATCAAAAAGATGGAGTACTAAAGGAGTTTGGCCTTAATGCCTTGCCCGATTCCACCTGGACCTTCGTTGAACAACATTCGGAACTAATCAAAAAGGGATATGAACCACCCATTCAGAATTTTACCATCCTGAATGCTCATTATGAGGATGTTGGCCCTGAACTGTTGGCTTATCCGGGAAAAACCTATTTGATGATTATGTACGATGTGACAAAAGCATCTGAAAAAGGAGTGATGGAATTGAATGCCTTTTATGCAGCCCGTTCGGCTACAAAAATTCGTTTTATAGGTGTAACAGCTTCCTCTGCAGTCGATGTGGAAGCATTTAAAAAGAAACATTGGCTGACGTTTCCCATCTATTCAGCCGACCCCGTCTTCCTGAAAACAATTATTCGTGCTAATCCCGGACTGATGGTAATCGAAAATGGAACTATAACTGATAAACGCAACTGGCGTGATATAAAAAAGATTTACTAATTTTAATAGGTAAGAAAAATGAGAAAAAACATTGTTGCAGGCAACTGGAAAATGAACAAAACCCTTCAGGAAGGGTTGACACTGGCTACTGAGCTGAACGAAGCGCTGAAAGGTGCATCCCTGAATTGTGATGTGGTAATTGGTACTCCGTACATTCACCTGGCCAGTGTGGCAGCGGTGGTTGATAGTACCAAAATTGGAGTTGCTGCACAAAACTGTGCCGATAAGGAATCGGGTGCTTATACCGGCGAAATCTCGGCTTCGATGGTTAAATCGACTGGTGCTGAGTATGTTATCCTGGGTCACTCGGAGCGTCGTGCTTACTACGGCGAAACGGCTGCTATTCTGAAAACAAAGGTGGAGCTGGCATTGAAAAACGACCTGACACCGATTTTCTGTATTGGTGAAGTGCTTGAAGAACGTGAGGCTGAAAAGCACTTTGAGGTTGTTAAACAACAGATCGAAGAGTCGCTGTTTGATCTTTCAGCTGAAGATTTCGGCAAGCTTGTATTGGCTTACGAGCCCGTTTGGGCTATTGGTACCGGTAAAACGGCTTCTGCAGCACAGGCTCAGGAAATTCACGCATTTATACGTCAGACACTGGCTGCAAAATACGGTCAGGAAGTCGCTGATAACACTTCGATACTATATGGTGGTAGCTGTAATGCCGGAAATGCTAAAGAATTGTTTTCGAATCCCGATGTGGATGGTGGACTGATTGGCGGTGCATCGCTGAAGGTTGCTGACTTTAAAGCGATTATTGATGCTTTTTAAGTGCTGAGTATGGCAAAGACTAAATCGGTATATGTTTGTCAGAATTGCGGCAACGACTCTCCCAAGTGGATCGGGAAATGCCCTGCCTGTGGAGAATGGAATACCTATGTGGAGGAAATTCTTGCAAAGGAAACCAAGCAACAGGTGCAACTGTCCGGTTTAGAAATCGCCAAATCGAAACCTATCCTGATTTCTGAAATTGAAACTACGGAAGAAGTCCGCATCGATACCCGCTCGGCTGAGCTGAACAGGGTACTCGGTGGCGGACTGGTTCCGGGTTCGCTGGTGCTTATTGGTGGAGAACCGGGCATTGGCAAATCGACCCTGGTATTGCAGGTGGTGCTGCATCTTACCGGAAAACGAATTTTATACGTTTCGGGCGAAGAAAGTGTGAAGCAGATTAAACTGCGTGCCGAACGGTTGAAGGCGCACAATCCTGAATGTTACGTAGTGAGCGAAACTGCGCTCGAACAGATTTTTGTACACATTAAAAATGTACAGCCCGAACTGGTGATAGTTGATTCTATTCAGACTATTTCTACTGAAACTATCGATTCATCTCCCGGCAGCGTTTCGCAGGTGCGCGAGTGTGCAGCTGCTTTGCTTAAGTATTGTAAAACTTCATCTGTTCCTGTTTTTCTGATTGGTCATATTAATAAGGAAGGAAGCATTGCCGGTCCGAAAGTGCTTGAGCATATAGTGGACACGGTGCTGCAGTTCGAGGGTGACCAGCATTATCTGTATCGCATCCTGCGTTCCATTAAAAACCGTTTTGGCTCTACGGCTGAACTGGGAATATACGAAATGCAGCAAAGTGGTCTACGGGAAGTAAGCAATCCTTCCGAATTGCTGTTGTCGCAAAACCACGAAGGACTGAGTGGTGTGGCCATCGCTTCGGCCATTGAAGGTATTCGTCCGTTTCTTATAGAAGTACAAGCACTGGTGAGTTCCGCAGCGTACGGAATGCCACAACGTTCGGTTACTGGTTTCGACCTGCGCCGGCTGAATATGTTACTGGCAGTGCTCGAAAAGCGTGCCGGCTTTAAACTGGCTCAAAAAGATGTATTTCTCAACATTGCGGGTGGAATCAAGGTCAACGATCCTGCTATTGACCTGGCTGTACTTGCAGCTGTGTTATCGTCCAATCTTGATATTTCCCTCCAAAAACATGTGTGCATGGCTGGCGAAGTGGGTCT
This sequence comes from Paludibacter sp., assembly GCA_024709185.1. GTDB lineage: Bacteria > Bacteroidota > Bacteroidia > Bacteroidales > Paludibacteraceae > Paludibacter. Next base: position 1,880 of record JANJXE010000210.1, on the reverse strand, counting down.
CTCAGGAGAGATTCGCCCCATCAACCGCATCGAACAACGCATCCGTGAAGCTGAAAAGCTGGGCTTCACCAAAATGATTATCCCCTGGTTTGAAATGAAAGGATTGAACCTGGGCAACAGTACCATCGAACTCATAAGGGTTCGCAAGGTAGAAGAAGCGTTTAAGGTGCTTTTTAAACAGAACTGATTTTTTTTGCGATTCCATTAAAAAATGCACTTCATTTTTTGGCCGTTTGGAAAAATGTCGTATCTTTGCACCGCTTTAGTCGAAAAGCGCTGTAGAAAAGAAAGAACGGGCGTTTAGCTCAGCTGGTTCAGAGCATCTGCCTTACAAGCAGAGGGTCGGCGGTTCGAATCCGTCAACGCCCACCATCAACGATTCTTTCTCTTATCTAAAAAACACACTTTGGGCGTTTAGCTCAGCTGGTTCAGAGCATCTGCCTTACAAGCAGAGGGTCGGCGGTTCGAATCCGTCAACGCCCACATTTCGAAATAATTAAAGGTTGAACAATTTGTTCAGCCTTTTTTAATTTGTGGATAAATCATGGTTATCTGTGAATAATCATGTAAATTTGTAGCGTATTAATGGCAAAAAAGCATCTGTTAAAACGCATAACAACTTTAAAACTGCACCCATTAATCATTAATCATTTAACATTAATCATTTATATGAAACGCATCAGAGTGCGATTTGCTCCCAGTCCGACAGGCCCTTTACACATCGGAGGGGTACGTACGGCCCTGTACAATTTCTTGTTTGCCCGTAAAAACGGTGGCGATATGCTCCTGCGCATAGAGGATACCGACTCGGCCCGCTTTGTATCGGGTGCCGAAGAGTATATTGTTGAATCGCTGAAATGGATGGGCATAACCATTGATGAAGGTGTCGGTGCTGCTACCGAAGGCCACCATGCGCCCTACCGCCAAAGTGAACGAAAAGCCATCTACCGGCAATATGTCGACCAACTTCTCGATGCAGGTAAAGCTTACATTGCCTTCGATACCCCCACCGAATTGGAAGTGAAACGTGCTGAAATTGCTAATTTTCAGTACGATGCCTCTACCCGGGGAATGATGCAGAATTCGCTGACCCTGGCACCTGAAGAGGTGGAACGTCGAATTAGTGAAGGTGAAAACTACGTAGTGCGTATCAAAATTGAACCCAACGAAGAGGTGGTGGTAAATGACCTGATTCGGGGCGAGGTCGTGGTGAATTCATCCGTAATCGACGATAAGGTGCTCTTTAAATCGGCCGATGAACTCCCGACTTATCACCTGGCAAATGTGGTGGATGATAAATTGATGGAAATTTCGCACGTAATTCGCGGGGAGGAATGGCTTCCTTCTGCTCCACTGCATGTGCTTTTGTACCGTTATTTAGGATGGGAAAATGAAATGCCTGCGTTTGCACATTTACCTTTACTGTTGAAACCCGATGGCAATGGTAAATTGAGTAAACGCGATGGCGACCGACTGGGATTTCCTGTTTTTCCGCTTAACTGGAACGACCCGAAATCGGGTGACCTCTCCTCTGGCTACCGTGAAGCCGGCTTTTTCCCCGATGCGTTGGTCAATTTCCTGGCTTTTTTGGGTTGGAATCCGGGTACCGAACAGGAAATCTTTACGATGGATGAATTGATTGAGGCTTTTTCGCTCGACAGGGTGAGTAAAAGTGGCGCCAAATTCGATTATGAAAAGGGGAAATGGTTCAACCATCAGTACCTGCAGCTTAAGCCCATTGAGGAAGTGAGCGACTTGTTCCAGCATTTCCTGATCGAAGAAAAAGACTTAATTGAAGATAGTGACAAGGTTCGACGGGTAGTGGAACTTGTACGCGAGCGTGTTAACTTTATTCACGAACTCTGGGATCAGTCGTCGTT
>JANJXE010000194.1 GCA_024709185.1 Paludibacter sp. | reverse complement strand
TTATTTGATACATCATTAGTCCCGGTTGTTACAAAGAGACCTTTAACCGTATATTTACCAATGCCATTATTAGTTGACAAAACATAAAGTTCCACATCGTTATTCGGCAATACATTTACTACCAATCCACTTGTTCCGTTTCCGTTTGAATTAGTTCCAAGAGCAGATGTTGAGTCAATTCGTGTTGCATTTGCCAAATCACCGTTTGGTAGTTTCAAAATATTGACTTTTTCTTGTCCTGTTCCGTTTCTGAAGTAGCAAATGTATTCATTGTCTGAAGCGTCTTTGCCCATATAGCGAACTGTATTTCCACCCGAGGCAACTACATTTGGATTAGAAACAGATATTTCCGTTCCGGCAGCTGTGAAACTTGTAATCTGAGTGCCCCCGCTTTTGTAATAAAAATCACCGTTGGGTTTTAGTCCAATTCCCGGATTTGAAGTGCTTGTTGCTACTGAAACTAATGTTTTAGGTGTTTGAACAAACTTGTATTTGCCGGGATTGGCATCATCGGCGATCATGTCAAAATAGTATATCTGAGTTTTGCCATCCACTGCTGATGCTGTAGCTGCATATACTCGGGCGGTTCCGGTAGTAATACTTCCTGTCACAGTAATTTTATCTCCCATACGACCTAAAGCGGCAGGGTAGTTAATAGCTAACGTTGGATCTGATGTTTCAGAATCCCAACGATATACTTTAAAGTCACCACCAGCCAGGTTCATACTCCCGACCAATAATACTCCATCGGAAGTCATTCCAGCATCGTTAATGACAAAATAACTACCGGTTACAATGTTAGTACCCATAGGTAAAGTGCCCACCTTTTCGCCAGTAGATGCATTTAGCACATGAATTAAATTTCCATCCTGACGAGAAACAACAAATACACGTTCGTTAGCACCCATTTTGCCATATGCTAAACCACGACAAAGATTTCCTGTTCCTATCCAGGTGGGTAGTGTACCTGGTGTGGTAGATGCACTAAACTGCCAATTTGTTTCAACAACGACTGTTGCAGAAATGCCAGCTGTTATTAATATAGCTGCGAGAAAAAAAGTGATTTTTTTCATTTTTCTATCAATTTATATGGTTAATAGAAAGCTTATGTGTTTTTTTAACGGATAGCGATGTGAAACACACCGCTATCTGTGGTTTTGAGGGAATCAGGATTATTAAATTGCAATTTTTGTAGTCTTTACTACTTTTCCTTCAGATTTTACCCTAACTACAAAAACGCCCTGCAAATTATCTGTCTTCAATTCGTTTGCGTTTTCTATTGATTTTACTCTTTGGCCTATTGTGTTGAAAAGTTCAATTGATGAAGGTGTAATTCCATCTACAACTAATTTATTGTCAAGAGTTGAAATATTGATTTTCTCGTTCAATGTGTTTTTCTCTCCGGTTGTCATAAACAATCCACTTAAGGTGTATTTTGCAACGCCATTATTTGTTGATAGGAAATAGATTTCTACATTATTATTTGGCAATTTATTTACAACTAATCCCCCGGCACCGTTTCCATTAGCATTATTACCCAATGAAGGTGTAGATGCCAGTACCGTTGCTTCTGCAAGGTTATTATTGTTTACTCTTAATATGTCAATTTTATGATTACCAGCTCTGGCTGTAGTTGTTGCTGTTGTCGAATAGCGGACATAACCAATAATAGCTTCACCAAGATCGTTATCAGCAATGTATCTTACAGTGTTTCCGTTTGATGCAACTACACTGGATAACGATTCAACTCCAATCTGAACTCCGGTATTGCTATACTGTTTAATTTGTGCACCATTAATTTTGAAGTAGTAACCACCGTCAGGTCGTACACCAACTGAAGCCAGAACACCTAAATTTGTAACATCCCCTAAGTCTTTTGGATCCTGGTTGAAAACAAAAACACCTGAACTGGCAGGTTCTTCTTTCATGTCCCAGTATTTTACTTTTGTTACACCACTTACATTCATTACTGCATAAACTTTTGCTGTGCCGGTAGTATAATTTCCGGTTACAGTAAATTTGTCACCATATCTACCTGGGGTAAATGCCCATGAGATAGCAACGGTTGGTGCATCGACTTCATTTTCCCATTTGTAAATTTTTAATGTACCTGGCATAGCCATATTACATACCAATAATTTGCCATCTTCTGTCATGCCAGCATCACTTATCACATGCGTGCCTCCGGTTACTCCGGTCATATTTAAAGACGTAATTGAGTCGCCGGTAGCAGCACTTAACACATGTACTTTTGTTCCGCTTGAGTGACGGGTTGCAACGAAAACGCGCTCGTTAGCTCCCATTTTTCCATAAGCCATACCACGGGTAACATCTCCGCTTAAATTCCATGCGAAATTAGTACCCAGAGAATCACTTCTTTCCCAGTTCTTTGTAATTGTAACTTGTGCTACTGCACCTACTGCTATAACTAGTGTAGCAATAAAAAAAGTAATTTTTCTCATAACATTTAATTTTAAAACGATTAGTAAATTATATCAGATTTATAAAGCCACTTTGTTGATTAGTTGAGCCAGATTGCTCCTTTTTCCTGTTGTTTCAGTCCGTGCCGGGCACTTCTCCAGGGTTTTCCAGCATTGGTACAGTCCGCGGGGTACATGGAAACAGCCTTTCCATTTGCCACCCTTGAGTTCGAGCAATACTTCGCCCCGACGGTTCAGGTAGCCAAACCATTCGGGATGTTCCGGGTCGCGGAAATGGCTCCAGGTGTAGTCGTGCAGGCGCTCAAACCACTCGAGACATTGCTGAGAGCCCGTAAGCTGGTAGCCTTTAATGGTGGTAATCAGTGCTTCCACATGCACCCACCATAGCTTTTGATCCCATTCGAGTTGTTGGGGCGGATTGCCCTTGCGATCCATAAAGTAAAAAATGCCTCCGTACTGCTTGTCCCATCCGTATTCTATCATCTTGATTGCGATATCGGTAGCTTGCTGAATGAGTCCCGGACGATTTAACCGAACGCCCAAATCCATGATGAACCACATCGCTTCAATAGCATGCCCCGGGTTGATCAACCGTCCATCGAAGGTATCGGAAAGATCACCGTCGGCGGTCACATTTTCAACGACCAGTCCCAGTTCCGGACGGTAAAACACCTCCATCACTTCGTGGATGACAGTTTCAATGGTTGTATTCAGAAACCCGGGTTCGAGCAGGTGCTCAATTTCCAGTGCCAGGTTACAAAGAATCATGGGCAGGGCGAAATTCTTCAATTCTCGCGTTCCGGGATGTGCCTTGTTCCATTTTCCTTTGGGATTACCAGCTTTCGATAATACCTTGTCAAAGGTGGTCTTTGCTATCGTTTCATACTCTTTGTTGCCGGTAGCCAGTGCCAGCTGTCCGAAAGCCATGGTGGCAAAGGTGTAGGAAAAGATATTGTAGGGTTCAACAAGTGGTTGTCCCTCGCGGGTGAGCGAGAAATACCAGTTATAATCGCCATCATGACCGTGCTTTTTCAGAAATTCTGCACCCTGAATGGCACAATCGAGCCACTCCTGTTTTTTCTCTACCTTGTTGTATAGCATGGCAAACATCCATACTTCCCTACCTTGTAGCCATACAAACTTATCGGTGTCGTACACCTTCCCGCTCCGGTCGAGGCAGGTCAGGTAGCCTCCGAATTCCTCATCCTGTGAATGGTTGAGCCAAAACGGAAGTACGCTGTCGGTGAGTTCGTGTTTGTAAAGCTGTGCTAATTCCTCAAAATTCATGGGATGCCAGTTTTAATAGTATTAATGATTGTCCGATTCCAGGTATTCCCGGTACCGGTTGTATAAATGTCCGGCCTGCAAATAGGCCGACTGCGGACTCATGAAATGCGAAAACTCGAAGGTAATGGCATTTTCGATGCCCACCGATGCTGCAATTTCGAGTTTCAGTTTCAGTTTTTCCCATTTAATAGGAAGAAACTTGATAGGCATGTCGCGGTCGAAGGTCTCCGAATTGGTCCAGCACTGCAGACCATACTTGTCGCACAATTGCTTGTTGGTGGCTAAAAATGCGGCCAACTCATCGTATTCAACATGTCCATCCTGAAAAGCTACAATATCCACCGAGCCTTGTATGCCTTTAAAAATCTGTTCCCATTCGGAAGTGTGATCCTCCAGGCTGATGCCGCTGTCGCGACTGGTTTGGGTGGTGTACTGACTAATGCTCTTTTTCCCATCGATGTAGGGGGAAATCAGGACGGGTAATCCACCTGAAACCTGTTTGCAATACAATCCCAGTGTGGAAAACATCTCCACGATTTTTCCATTGTTGCGGCTGCATTCCTGCGAAAGATACCAACCGGCAAATGAGCTGTGATGACCGTACTTGTTCCAGACTTCATCAATAACTGCCTTGTTGATAGCTACCTCTCGTTCGTAACTGCCGTTTGTCCAAAAGTCTTTATCTTCCCAGTATCGCCCCGAATCGTAGAGCCCGAAGTAAAACTTCATTCCGTATTTTGTGCTTAACCGAAGAAATAATTCCACCAGATCAACCGGTGGCTGGTAGCACTTTTCTTCCCTGATCAGCACTTGCGAAGGAAAGGTTTGCCACCTGCGGTAGCCACAACGAATGAGAACCACCATCCCGATGCCAGCTTCCTTCATAAACCGGAAATCCAGGTCCCATTCATCCGCACCCCAGTTTTGATGGGGTATGTCGTGGCTTATCTCGTCGAGAAATGTTGCTGTTATTCTCATGGTTTACTTGTATGAGTAGCGATAACTTAGTATCTGTGTTTAAAATGTGTGCAAATATAAATAAATAATTTTAATAACTACACGAAAAGTAAATAAAAATATTTATTTAACTGATTGTATTGGTTTTAATCGGCAAAAATAAGTCTGAATTTGAAGAATTGAACTTTAAAATCATTGTTATATTATTAAATGTATTACTTTTGTGCGTTAAAAGCCTACAAGGTGTTTAATAAGTTGCCGCCTGACTTTTTAAAAAATAACTACCCTATGAAGTACACATTAATTGAAGAAATCGAACTTGGGTCGAAGAACGCCCAGATGAAGCTGAAC
>JANJXE010000181.1 GCA_024709185.1 Paludibacter sp. | reverse complement strand
TTAACAATCAGTTTACCGGCTTTACCAGTTACTTCAGCTACATATAAATTAGATGCAGATTGTAACACGTTCACAGCACTTTCGGAGTGAATACGAGCTGCTTTACGGGCTGCAATCATTGGTCGAAGTGCTGCCTTATGTGCCTGCCAATGAGGTAAAAACACCTTGGGTACACCCGGTGAACATAGTATAAAGGCATTGGCTGCCAGCACATTTCCGGTAAACTTGTTATTGTCACGATAAGTATCATGGTTGTCAACGAAAGTAGTTGAATATCTTCTTACAGCCGGATTGTGAATTAATCCCGCAGGTTGATTTGCTCCAAGGTATTGCCAGCATAGTTTTGTCAAGTCACCGGCAAATGCCTGATTCAATTGAAATTTCAGAGGAAAATCAAAGGTTGTGGATGTTTTCTGTGCACCGTTGATCCAGTTGTTACACAAGTCATAATTTCCGTCAAAATATTCTCCTACAGAGAAATAAGCACCTGCAGCAATATTATATTCGGCAATGTATCCTGCCGAAAAGCCCTTGGTCATATCGTAACGCCAGCCGGAATATCCCATTTCATTTTTCATAAAATCGAGATATGCCTTAATTGTGGCTCTGACATTAGCATTGGTATGATCAATATCGCGGGCTCCGTTGAAGTCTTCGCCGGTATCGGGTGCTCCTGTCGGCTTAGCTTGTCCTGTCTGATTTTTCACTTCATCGGTGTTGCATATAGCTTCTGTGCCCCAGGTATAAGTCACTCCCTTATACGTTTCTGAAGGAAAGTTGGTCCAGTTACTCACTCCGTTACGGTGATTAATCACTATATCGGCTATCGCCCCGGAGCCATAACTTTTAAGCGATGCTATCAATTGTTGTAGTTCAGTTTTGGTTCCAAAGGCACTGCTTTGATCGAAAAAATAGACGGGAGCATAACCCATGGTTGAAGTCGACATAGCATTACCGCTCGGTGGCAACCATACCAAACTGAAATATTGCGCCAGTTCATAGGCCTGATTGTTCAGAACCGTCCACTTGCTATCGGCATACGAATCCCAGTAAAATGCCTGTAACATAATATCTTCGCTTTGCGCAGGAGCCTGAGCGCGGAAAGTGGAAGTCCACCCTGTAATAAATAAAACCAATATTAAGGATAAAAGGCGTAGTTGTGTTTGCATACGAATAAAATTAAGAATTAAACATGTATGCAAATATAGATTTTCCTTAAGTTCAGATAGATGGATATTCGTTAAATGTGAAGAAGTTGATTCGCAAACGTTTGCAATATAGGCATAAAAAGCAGGGCAAAATGGAGACAAACGACAGTTGGGTGCAAACGCAGAAAAATGTCGAAAAACGAGAGTCTTATAAAAAAAATCGTCGAACAACAAAAGTCTTGTGAATCCGGGATTAGTTTTCAAACGAACGGGTGGCTTGTTTGTAAAGGATAGAATAGGTACCTCCATGTTTCATCAGTTCATCGTGGGTACCTTCCTCCACTACCCTGCCCTCGTTGAACACAATTATACGGTCGGCCCAGCGCACGGTACTAAGCCGGTGACTGATAATAACAGCTGTTTTCTGATGTGCCAGCGCTTTTAGTGTTTCAATAATTTGTTGTTCCGAAACGGCATCCAGTGCGCTCGAAGGTTCGTCCATCAACAGTAACTGACTGTCGCGGTAGAATGCCCGTGCAATAGCCAGCTTTTGCCATTGACCGATACTAAGCTCTTCACCTCCGAGGAACTGATTGCCCAACAGGGTGTTATAACCATCGGGAAGCTGACGCAGCACATCGTCAATTCCGGCCATGGTAGCTGCATGCTGAACCTTTTGTTCCGAAAAAGGATGCTGAATATCTCCCAACGCTATATTTTCGTTGGCCGACACATTGTATAAAGCAAAATCCTGAAAAACAGCCGACAGATTGGTACAAATTTGTTCACGTCCGAGGTTGGCAGTACTCGTATCATCGTAATAGATTGTTCCGCTATCGGGAAGATAAAAACCACACAGCAGCTTTATTAGCGTTGTTTTACCCGAACCATTCGCTCCTACAATAGCAACCGTTTCGCCTTTGCGAACGGTAAGATTAATTGATTGTAACGCATCTCGCTTGCTGTTTACATACCGAAAACTAACATTTTCAACACGGATGGATTGATTAAGCGAAAAAGTTGGTGTTTTAGCCGACTTTTTTGCGTTCACAGGTACATGACCTCCTTCCTCCACAAATTCCCGGAAATCGTTCATAAATATGGTATCTTCCAGCAGGTTAGCCATCGATTTGAATAAATCGTTGAGCACTGAATAACCGCGTTGAAAGGCAAAGAAAAACATCACAACCGTTCCGATTGTAAACAGTCCGTTCAGCGTTTGAAAGGCAACCAATGCCAGCGTACCAAAAATCAATATCACGGCAAATGTTTGAGCAACCGTATTCTGAATCACTTCAGAGCGGTGGAGTTTAAGTTTATCGGAAAATAGATTCTCCTGCAGGCCTCTGAACAGTTTCAGAAAGAAACGTGCAAAACCGAAAAGCTTCATCTCCTTGGCAAAAGGGAATCCGGTAAGCACACGGTTGAAATAGTACATTTTCCGTTCAAGCGGACTTTGCTTTTCCTTAAGTTGATGATAGCGGCGTGCAAAACGAATTTTTAGCACAATTCCGGGAGCAATAGCGACCAGTAAAACAAGTACCAGGTACCATTGAATACTTACAAAAATTCCTACCAAAAAAAGCGATGAGCCAACAGATTTCAGGAACTGTTGCACTTCGTTCAGCAGCTTAACCGGACGGAAGGATGCTTCCTGCACAGCACGGTGCATCTTATCCAGCGCTTTGGGATTTTCGTAATGAGCCAGCTCCAGTTCGATGTGCTTGTGGTGAAGATGTGCATACATCGAACGCACAACGCCTTGCGATAATTTTTCGCCCACCAGACTTTTCAATTCGCTGAAAACCGAACTCATCAGAAATGCAATACCGGTAAGGGTAAGTAGAAGTACGAACTGAGGAGGCAAGGTGTCCTGTCCGGGCAGGGAATTAAGCAGATCAACCAGCCATTTCACCAGAACAATGACAGCAAAGGGAATCAGCCCCTGTAGTACGGCAATCAGGGTGTTCAGGGCAAACAACAGTCTAACATTTGCCGAAGCAAGCTGAAAATTGGCCTTAAAATCGTTCCAATAGCCTTTAAGGCTCCTGATACGGGAATGATTCTGAGCTAGTTGTGCATTTACCAACGAATAAATCCGGGTAAAATGAATAGCCGGAGTAGTACGCCAACGTGCATTTTCAACATTGTAAATTCGCCCGTTACGTTCGTACTGAATTAATTTACCCACCAGCCGGTTGCTATCCACAGGAGCATCTGTATAGCTGTTCTTATCGCCTTTCGCAATCAGCTGGTCTCCTTTGCGACGAATAAGTCGGTGAGCTACCAGGGAATTATTTTGATAAAAAACGATGATATCACCGGGTTTCACTTCATCCTGACGGCATTTACGAACCACACCCTTATCGTCAGGTCGTAATAGTGGAAACATACTGTAGCCTTTCATCCGAAATTCCAGCTGACGGTCGTCCTCCAGCAGAATCCCGATTAGCTCGTGTATGTCGTTACGGTTGTTCTTCATTATTGCCGTTTCAGGTTTACTTTTCAGGAATGACTGTTTTACAGTTCTTCATGGGAGCGAATGTAGTCAACTACCGATGCATCGGGAACAAAGCCCAGTTCATACACCGGAACGCGACTGCACAGATCGCTGAAAAATGCCAGTCGCTGTGCTACGTAACGCCTATCAAAATTATTCTGAATGCTGTAGGCCATTACTTTCGATACCGCCAGTGCCCCTTTTACCCGTTTCAATTCATTTTCAGGATAATGACGAATCAGAAAAATTCCACCCAGTGGTGCTACTTTAGGAATATCCTGGTAATACATGGGCGTATTGTAAACGCGATACTCTTCTCCATGTCGGCGGATAATCAATCGGTCGTCGTTGATAATGCGGCTACCTTCCTGCGCCCATAATTTGGAGATCGTACTCTTGCCTACACCTGAAAAGCCTGTAAACATGCGGCCTGTACGTCCATCGTATGCACAGGAGGCATGCATCATTACGGCATCAATTTTCAGGGTTAGATAATGCAGCATGATGGGGCCGAATGGATACTTTAGTGGGAACGAATCCCCTGTCTTCGCATCGTAATAAACCGTCCATTTTGTAAAATCAGAATTAAGAAGTGCAACTTGTTGTATATCACTGTGTGTTTGCTGGTTATAAATAGCAAAACCCAATCCTTCAGGCATCTGATAGATAGAATAAAACTTCTGCTGCTCGTTTTCAGCATCAAAAAGCAGTTGCCGGCCTTTGAGCAGGTCTGCAGGTAGTTCGGGCACCACATCGATGGTAATCACAGGTTGTAAAGCCATCTCCCCTTCAGCAACAAATGGAATATACCCTTCTTCCAGTTCAAAATCAGATTCTGACTGTACCAGGATATCACATTCAGCAACACGAATAACAGTTTTTCTCATATTCAATATTTTGCAGCCATCTCTTCCAGGCGGTCCAGAAATTTTCTAACATCTGCCCGGGCCACATTTTCTTCTACTTCGTAGTTTTCGTGCAGTGCCTTCACAAGGCTATCCTCAGTTGAACCTTCCTCCAATGCTTCCCAGAGAAACTTAGCGGTAGCATTAAAAGTAAACAATTCATTCATGTGGGCAATATTGCCTGTCAGAGGTACTACTACCAGTTCACCTCCCACCTCACGGGCTACAAACTTTGATTTTAAGTCAGCATAATCCACCATAGAATTTATTTTTTAAGATTAGGAAGTTCCAGCCCATATCCTTTTTTCCTGTCTTCCGCTTTCAGCCAGAAAGCCAGTAGCAGGGCAATTACTCCCAGACTGGAAAATATCAGCATAGGTACAGTGTAAACGTATTTTGCAGGCTCACCTGCAGCTATTTGTTCAGCAACTCCCGGATTGGAAGTCTTCAGTGCCCACCCAATCAAAATAGGTGTCATCAATAAACCAATGTTTTGTATCCAGAAAATGATGGAATAGGCCGAACCCAGCACGCGGTTGTCGACCAGTTTGGGAACCGATGGCCAGAGGGCGGCAGGAACAAGAGAGAAGGACACGCCCAGCAGGATGATAGCACCTAAAGCAACGCCAAAGGTAAAGCTTTCGGCAGGAACCAACGCAAAAATCAGATGACAAATTACGACCAGCAACGAACCCAGCATCAGCATAGTAGCTGCTTTTCCTTTGTTATCGATAAACCAGCCCAATAAAGGTGTCAGTATCATAGCACCAATCGGGAAATAGGAGAATAAGCCACTTGCATCGGCTGTCGACATGTTCAGACGGCTTTCGAGCATCCCGGTAGCAAATTTCTGGAATGGGAAAATGGCTGAATAGAACAACACACAGAGTCCTGCTACAATAAGAAACGTTTTTGAAGTGAAAATAGCCTTTAAATCGCTGATTTTAAATTCTTCTTCCGGATCAGCACCTGCATCACGTGCCGATTCATCCTGTTGTTCCAGCTTACGATCCATAAAGAAATACACCGTAAAGGTCAATAGACCAATCAGTAAAAGCAAGGTTCCCACACCCACCGAGGTAGAAATCATACCACTGGCAGCCAGGATGGGCGACAAGCGGAAAACGGCAAAAACACCCAGTCGGGCAATGGCCATCTCCAAGCCCATAGCCATCGCTAATTCTTTACCTTTAAACCACTTAACGATACCTTTTGAAACCGTTACTCCAGCCATTTCGACCCCACAACCAAAAATTGCAAAACCAATTGAGGCCATCTTGGCCGATGCCGGGAAGGACGGCCAGAAAGAGTTCAAAAACTCATAACCGAAACCACCGTCGTTGAACGCAGCGCTTACCCCATAAAATTTTATGGATGCACCCACCACCATCACAACTCCTGCAAGCAGAGCCGTAAAACGAACGCCCATTTTATCGAGAATAATACCTGCAAAAATGAGGAAAAAGGCAAACACGTTCAAAAAATACTCCGAACCTGCCACCGTACCAAAAGTATCGGGCGACCATTTCAGCTGACTTTCGAGTAAGGTGCTAAGTGGAGCCAGCACGTCGATAAACATGTAAGCAAAAAACATAGTGCTGGCCAGCATCACAAGTGCTGTCCACCGTGCAAGCTTCGAATCGCGAAGCGTACGTTCAAGGGATTTAGTCATATTTGTTGTAGTATTTATAAAAATGAAAGCGCAAACTTACTGAAAAAATCCCAAAAAAAAGAAATGTGGCCCTTCGAAAAGAGCCACACCTGTATAAAAATATAGTATATCACCTTAAGAAGCCCCTGAGAAAACTTCAGGACTTCTTAAATTCTGAAATAGTACTATCGCATTAACAATATAAAGCTTGTTGAAATGAAGTACTATTTTCCACCCAATTAGGTTCTTCCATTGGGTTAGCGTCCGACTGCAACTGCAGCGCAATGTCATTATCCAGGCAAATTCGTTCAATTGCCGGCTCTTCATATCGTTTCAGTGTCGTCATGGCGTACTTAGTTTAGTTGATTACTACTTTTTGAAGTTGACCGGCTACCTTAACAAGGTATACGCCTGCATTAAGAGCTTGAGTTAGAACCGGAACTGAACCTTCGGCTTTTAGTTGTAGCAGTAGCTGTCCGGCCAAATTGTAAACCTGAATATCGTCTTCAAGTTGAGCATGCACCACCAGCTGTCGGTTCACATTGACATACACGAACACCTGATGATTTGTTTCTTCAAAAGCTGTATTTGCATCAGGAACCCTGAATTCAAGACTAAATCGTTGATTTCCTATTTGTGCATCCGAAGCAAAAGTGTATTCAGCACCAGTGGTTAAGTTAAATAAGCGATTTAAGTACTTGTCAAACAGGAAAATCTGTTGAGTGATATTCTCAAGTTGAGACAATTTCAGTGTGAAGTTTCCTTCTCTGCCCGGTTTGAAGCCTAATTCAATCTTTAAACCATCACTTAGTTGGTTCATTGCATTAATAACCAGCTCCTGACCATCCACAATCGAATAGATTTCCGGTATTGAAGGATTATCATTCGACATTTTTTCTATATCGAAAACATCCAGCTCATTAATGGCTTTTGCTTTTCCTGTTATGAGGAGTTCATCGCTATGCTCACCATTTGAAACCACCAGCCGTAATCGCTGACGATGGTCTTCTGCTTTCACCTTCAGCGGATTAGCACCTTCATTAAAATGAGCACGATACAAATTTTTCAAACTCAGCACACCATTACTCCCATCGGCGTGCACCTTTACCCAGTATGCCCGCATCGGAGCAATCAATGAAGATGTTATTTCAGGCACCCCATCGCCATCTGCATAAGTATGAAAAGACATTGCATTGTTGTGATAGGTACGGAACCACAGCGCATTTCGCATATTCGAAGTAGCCGGATCGGCAATTACCTGATCCCAGTTCAGATACGAAGGATACGGATTTCCCATAAGATTGAAGCCCCTTTTGGGAGCCGTTGTTCCGGTACGCAAGGGTGTAAATTCGTAATCACCTGAATGCAGTGTACCATTGAAGTCATAGGCTTTGTCGGTGTCATTAATTTTGACTACATACCCTTTTCCGGTGAAAAGTTGCGCTTCGTTTGTGGTAATCTGAGGATAGCTGGCCGATGATTCGGTATATGACCCAAACTTATTCACTCCACCTGCCGGATTAAATACACCACTCAGCGCACCACTTACAGGTGATGATATGTACCACCACTCGCGCTGTGAAGCACCTTGTTTGCCAAGCAGATATTGCTGCACTATTGATTTTCCGGAAACTGCTCCATTGGTGATTACAGTTCCCGTACCTGCAGCAGTCGATTCCACCAACAAACCATCGTCGATCGAAGTAAAATCACCGTTAACAGTCAGCGCACCGTTATAACCCACTTTCAGTTGTCCGCTTGTAATCGTAAGATCGTTCACTTGGGTTACTGTACTGATAACCGGGTCGTAGGGACCATCCAAAATTTTCACATTTGATGCTGCGACAGGCAATTCAGCCCCATCCCAGTTGGAAGCCTCCGACCAACTCGTCGAAGAACCTCCCACCCAATGGAGCGGTAATTCCTGCCAGGTGAGCCACGGATAGCCATCGTTGTTGTTCTGGTCCATTTTCCAGTAGTCGTTGGTACCATTGGCGGTTTCGTTTACAAAGTCCCAACCGTTGTAGGTAGAAAGAGTTTTCATTTGAGCAGTTGATTTCAAAGTGCCTGCAGCACTTGTAGAAGTACCAGCTAACTGATAATCCCAAAATGAGTTTGTAACTGCAACACCATTTCCAACCTGTCCGATCAATCCTCCACCTCCATTTATCGAACCTGTACTATAACAGTTTCGAATATACATAGGTGTATAGTAGGTTGTTGTATTTATTACATAGGAATATCCGGCAACATATCCGATAATTCCTCCTTTTGGAGTCGAGCTACCTGAAATTGCAACTTTACTGTAGCAATTCTCGACGGTTGCGCCAATATAGTTACCATAATAATTTATACCAATCAATCGTCCTGCAATCCCACCCAAATAACTAGCACCAGATAGGGTTCCCTGCGCGTAACTACGATAAAGAACACTCCCGTCTAACTCCCCAATCAAACCTCCGGAATAGGACGTAGCTGTAATCCTTATATCTGCTTTTGAATTGCTAATAGTTACTTTTGTAGCCATACCAATTAATCCTCCCACATAATTTGTTCCCCAGATCACACCATCAGTCGAACAATTGGTGAGGGTGGCAGATGAATTGCCTGCATAGGTATTTCCTGAAAAAGCTCCTGCATATTGTGCAGCACTTATTGAAACGGAAGTCAAATGCATATTTGAGAGATTGGCAGTTGTTGACAGATAACTGAAAAGCCCTTGATTATCTGATGTTTGTCGGTCAATATAAAGTCCGGAAATGGTATAATTCTGCCCGTTATAGGTGCCGGAAAATGGGGATAGAGGACTCCATCCAGAGCCATTGTTCCAAATAGCAGTTTCTGAAGCGTCAATATCCGCCGTTTGACGATAAACCGCTGATCCCGCATTGGAAATCCACTGAAGTTCGTTCAAGGTTGAAATCAAATACGGAGATTCAACAGTTCCTGCACCAGCTGGTTGGGTTGCCACCGGTGTAATCCAGGGAGCATTCGTTAAAGCAAGATAGCCATTGTAAGTTTCAGAAAAATCCCAAAGAACGCCCACATTCCACCCTACATTTTGAAAAGTTGTAGCTGATTTCATTTGAGCTGTTGTTACCCCGGTTCCTCCATACGAACTTGAACGACCTGAATTTTCTGTATCCCAAAATGAAAACAACACCCTTGGCACAGCACCATTGTTGTATCCAATCATACCTCCTCCGGTATTTACCGGCCCGGCACTATAGCACCTGATGATGTTACATTGATAATGCGTAATTCCAATTAATCCTCCCACTGCAGAGCTACCGTTAACTTCTGCAGTAGAAGCTGAATTATATACATTGCAGTAGTATGAATCACCTAATAATCCACCTACATAGTCAACACCTGTTACTTTTCCTGCCGACTGACAATAATTAATAGTCAAATTACTACCCCCACCAACTATACCTCCGGTATATCCGCTACCCTTTACACTTCCCGAAGCATTACATTGAAATACCGGTTTTGTATCGGAATAACCTACCACAGCACCAATATAGGATCCTCCATGTAATTGAACATTTTGTAAACGAATTCCCTTCAATGTTTTAGTTGAACCGTTAGCAAATCCAAATAAGCCGTTATAACTTGTACTTCTGTTAAAGTACAAGCCAATAATGTTGTTTAATTGACCGTTGTAACTTCCGGAAAATTTTACTGAAGAATTTCCTACAGGTAACCAGCCATCTCCATCGTTTAAAACTGCTGTTGCACTGGCGTCAATCTCAGCAGTCTGCACATAGTCATTACCCCATCTGGTTGAACTTTCAGCGATCCACAATAAATGCGAAAGACTGGAAATCTGATAACTGCCTGATAATATGGAAGGAGCTACTGATACCGGCACTTCCGGGGCTACTCCCAGCCTTGGATATCCATCATTGAACGCTGCATCCACATCCCAGAGCACAATTAGGTTCCATCCCCAGGAAAGTAAGCTGGCTT
>JANJXE010000358.1 GCA_024709185.1 Paludibacter sp. | reverse complement strand
AGTGATTTGGTTAAATACTTTTGTTCGGCCGGTTATTATGATGAAACCGGATTGCTGAAAAATAATCCAGCCTATGGATTTGATCCGAATTACAACTATAAACGTACCAATGTTCGTTCTAATCTGGATTTTCAGTTTACCAGGCGTTTTTCGGCCAGTATAAATATCGATGCACGATTCGAAGACCGACAGGGAGCTTCAAGTCCCGGAAACAATATTTTCTGGACGCACATGTATATGTCTGTTCCCTGGATTTCACCTGGTTTTAATGAAAATAATCACATGGTAATATCCAATCTCCCCGTATCGGCAAATGGTTATCCAATTTTTGTTTCAGTACAAAGCGGAGGGATGTATAAACGAGAGCAAATTACAGCAAATACTTTATTTTCAGCTCGGTATGAACTGGACCAGATTACAAAGGGTTTGTCCGTTAACGGACGTTTTGCATTCGATTCATATACCGAAAGTTGGTTTAATACAGCTCAGGCGCATGCCCGTGTCGATATAACGAAGGATCCGGTGACTAATGAACCTATTGCAATTAAATCGGGTTTCGATGGAGAAATGCTGATATATCGACAGGCTCCGGACAAACGAAAAAAATATTACCTGGAGGCATCGTTAAATTATGCCAGGGTATTTGGAAATCATAATGTAACTGCACTTGCACTTTATAATCAGGAAAAACGACATTATTTCGAGAGCGCATTCCCTGATGTCCCTGTTGCCTATATGGGGTTTGTAAGTCGTGTAACTTATGATTATAAAAGCCGTTATTTTGCTGAATTTAACCTGGGAATCAACGGATCAGAAAATTTCCCGGTTGGTCAGCGCTTTGGAACTTTTCCGGCATTTTCAGCAGGATGGTTACTGTCCGACGAACCCTTTATGAAACCATTAAAAGCTGTCAGCTTTTTTAAAATCAGGGCATCATATGGTGAAGTGGGTAGCGATCGAATAGGCAATAATCGATTTCTTTACATACCTGGCAATTATGTTTATTTTCCACAACAATATGTAGGTATTTTT
Organism: Paludibacter sp.; assembly: GCA_024709185.1. Classification (GTDB taxonomy): domain Bacteria; phylum Bacteroidota; class Bacteroidia; order Bacteroidales; family Paludibacteraceae; genus Paludibacter. The sequence goes on along the minus strand of JANJXE010000358.1, from coordinate 3,806 downwards.
GGTGAGCAAAACAATATCTATGGTGGGGCCAATGGAATCCCCGGTGTGCAGGAAGGTTCGGCAGCTAATGATAACGTTACCTGGGAAACAGCCCGTAAACTTAACTTAGGCTTTGATAGTAAGTACTTTGACGACAGGCTTGGACTTGTTGTGGATTTGTTTCAGGAAAATAGGGATAATATTCTGACGAACATGGAGACACTACCCGGATTTTTATTTCCCAATTTTCCCTTTAACTGGTCAGTGGTCCCCTATACAAAATCCTATGTGACTCCTGTTAACTATGCAAAAGTTCTGAATCGTGGTATAGAAGTGGAATTAAGCTGGAATGATAAAATAGGGAAAGATTTTAATTATTATGCCAGGATTTCGATGGCTTATTCCAAAAACAAGGCTGTACTACTTTCAGAGTCCAGAAAGGATTATCCATGGCTGTATAATCAGGGCTTGCCACTACAAATTTCACGTGGATTGATAGCCGAAGGATATTGGAATAGTTATGCTGAAATAAATAATCCAAATAATCCTTTTAACACCTTTGGCCCTAACCCTATACCGGGTGATGTAAAATATAAAGACGTAAACGGTGATATGAAAATTGATGTCAATGACTATGTTCCTCTGGATTACAGTACATTAACCCCAAGGACCACATTTGCAGGAAGCTTTGGATTCTCTTATAAACGTCTTGATTTATCCATTTTGCTTCAGGGTGTAACCGGTATGATATATATGCCCAGCGGGTTTTCACAACGCTTAGGTCAGGGAGGTGATAAAGCTGTGTTTGATTGGATAAAAGACAGATGGACACCGCAAAACAGAGATGCCAACTATCCTGTTTTACATTCCTTTAGTGAACTGACTGATACATCACCCAATTATTTGCCTTCAACCTACTGGGCATATGACGATACTTATGTTCGGTTGAAAAATATACAAGTTGGCTATAGTATACCTTCACGATGGACTTCTGTTCTGGCCATCAGTAACCTTCGTTTGTCATTGACAGCTCAAAATCTATTTACCTTAACTGTAGATGATCGAATGAAAAATTATGATCCGGAAGCATGGTCGGGGGGTGGTGGCCTTGAGTCGTATTATCCAGTAATGAAGATATTTAACTTTGGAGTAGATGTAACTTTTTAATAAATACCGAAAAATAATAAGTCCTATGTTAAGAATAAGTGCAAAAATATTATTGGTAGTGTCCTTCACAGCATTATTTGGTTGCGAGGATTTTTTGGAAAGGCCCGATGCTTCAGGACTAAGTGAAGACGTGATTTTCAGCAATATGAAAGAGGCTGAAAAGGTTTTGGCAGCAGCCTATGCGTTTGCTCCCTGGGGATTTCCAACCTATATGGGGGCTGATGGTTCCTGGAATTATGCTTTTCGGATGATGAACCACAATACCACGAATCTTAGTGATGAAGCACATACCCAATCAAACGCCTGGGATATACAGGCATTAAACTACTACCTAAAAGGCACCCTTTCGTCGAATTTAGTTTATCCATATCTCGAAGATAAGTGGATGTTTAACTATCAGTCAATTCGAAGTGCATTTTTATTTGTTGAGAAAGTTGATAAGGTAAAAGATGGTATACCTGAATTGATAAAAACCCGTAAAGCGGAAGCATTGGCTTTTGTAGCCACTAAACAGTATGAGAATTTTAAACGATATGGTGGTGTGGCCTGGGTGCCTGAATATACAAAGTTGAGTGAAACGTATTCTACAAATCGTTTAACTATTGCCCAAACGGTAGATTCGATTGTGGGCTTATTGGATAAAGCAATTCCTGATTTGCCGGTTAAAACAGAAAATCAGGAATTTGGCCGCATAAATAAAATTGCAGCTATGGCGATGAAAGCACGCACTTTGCTTTGGGCTGCCAGTCCATTGTTTAATCCGGAAGACAATGTATCTTATTTTCCATCCTATAGTGCACAGGATTTAATTAAATATCCCACCTATAGCAAAGAACGCTGGAAAACAGCTGCAGAAGCAAGTGATGCAGCTTTAAACCTGGCTCTTGCCAATGGTTATCGACTAATACATAAAGGAGATGCCGGAGTTTCAAGCTATAAAGAAGCCTACAAAGCCAGTGTGTATTACTTCCCGAATGACCCGGTCAGAAATACTGAAATCGTCTGGGGGACGCGTGTATGTAAAACCTATAATGAATCGGAGTGGGGGAGGTATTTCCGTATCCCGTGGGGAAAGCTGGGTACAGGTTTTCTGCCAATGGTATATTGTACTGTTATTCCACTACAGAACTTTGTGGATATGTATGAAATGAAAGATGGTTCCGATCAGCCTTCCGATTTGTATTCCCGTCCCAATCCTTATGATAATCTGGATGCGCGTTTTTCAGCAAGTATGTTTTACCATGGCTATCAACTGGAAGGGAATATTCGTCCTGTAGTTGATATGTCAAAACGATCGGATACCGATAAAGGCAATAATCGCCCCGATGCAGTTGATAATTATACAGGATATTATTATAGTAAATTTATTAAGGATCAGGAAGTCACCGGTGAGTTATCCTTTCACAACTGTTTTTGGCCTTACATCCGTCTGGCCGAATTGTACCTGATGTCGGCTGAAGCATGGAACGAATACGACCCGGTAGGGCATAAACAATACATCCGGGATATGCTCAATGCCGTTCGTAATCGTGCAGGACAACCCAATATTGAAACAGTACCAGGATTTGAGGATAATCAGGCTTACATGCGTGAACGTATTAAACGGGAAAGGGCCATCGAACTTGCTTTTGAAGAACACAGGTATTTTGATCTGAAACGTTGGAAAATGGGTGACTCAAACATTGGAATACAAATGAATATGATGGATGTGACTGGAGTTGCCAATGCTCCGTCATTTACTAAAAAGCCATTTGGTGAACCACGTTTTTTCTCCAATAAATTTTATTTATACCCATTCCCTCTGGAGGAAGTACAAAAGTCGAACATCATTCAAAATCCTGGCTGGTAAGAAATAAGTCAGAACGTTTATTCAGAAATCTAACAATCAAATACGAAAATGAAACAACAGCGAATATATACTGATTGCAAAAGCCATTTCATTATAGTCATGCTTTTACTTTCTTGCACTTTTGCGTTTTCCCAAGGCAATAAAGAGCTTTCAAATGAAGTGAAATCCGATTCCCTGAAAGCTAAATATGTGCATATCGCTTATGGAAAGCAGCAACAGAATCAACTTACTGCTGCTGTCAGCACTATTTATTCAGATGCACTTTCGGGACAGGTTGTACCTGCCATTGGTGACGCATTGGTTGGTCAGCTACCGGGGCTTACTGTGCGTAAATCTTCCGGATTGACTGGAAGTATTCCTTCGATAGCAATTCGTGGTCAGGGTACTTTTAACTCAAATGCCCCTTTATTGATAGTTGACGGATTTAAAGCGGATTTTAACCAGCTTTCGTTGTACGAAGTGGAGAGTATTTCGATACTCAAGGATGCTGCCGCAACAGTTTTGTATGGAATGGATGCTGCTAACGGGGTGCTACTTGTTACTACCAAACGTGGAATAGCTGGAAAAATGAAGATTGATGTCAACTATAATTACGGGATTCAGCAAGCAATTCTGTTGCCAAAGTTGCTAAATGCAGCAGAATATGCCGGGTATTATAATCAGGCCCGTTTAAATGACGGCCTTCCACTTAAATACGATCCTATTAACGATATCCCTTTTTATGGAAAAGAAGGCAACTATCAATACACACATCCCGATAATAATTATATTAATGATTTTTTACGTCCATCTGCACCAATTATGATGGGAG
>JANJXE010000108.1 GCA_024709185.1 Paludibacter sp. | reverse complement strand
CTTTCCAATCCTTGTTTTTAACGAGCCTGTCGCGGTGCTGATCGGTATAGGCAAATGCAAACTGATACAGATGCGCGTAGTTGACTACTTTAGCAAAATACTCAGTGTATTCGGTAGTGTCGCGGGGAATGAAAATGTCGGGCATAATCCCTCCTCCACCATAAACCGTTCTTCCTTTCCTGGTTTTATATTCTACAGTATCATTTTTCTGTATGCTGTCGGCTGTATCAAACTCGCCATGCAGATAGCGGTTCATGATGTCCATGTTGTATTCATCGCCTTTGCCTTTTTCGTAGGGCTTCTGAATGCTGCGGCCCGAAGGTGTGTAGTAGCGGGCAACGGTGAGTCGTAATGCTGAGCCATCCCGCAGGTCGAACTGTTGTTGCACCAGTCCTTTCCCGAACGAGCGGCGGCCAATCACCATGCCGCGATCGTTATCCTGAATAGCGCCGGCAAAAATCTCAGATGCTGAGGCCGAAAATTCATCAATCAGGATGGCAACCGGATTGTTGATACAACTGCCTGTTCCGTCCGAGAAAGCATCAAAGCGCGGATAGGATTTTCCTTCGGTATAGACGATAAGCTGTTTGGCCGGAAGAAATTCGTTAATCATAGCGATGGCTCTTTCAAGATATCCACCACTGTTTTCACGTAAATCAATGATAAATTTAGTAGCTCCTTTCGCTTTCAGATTGGCAATGCCGGTGAGGAATTCCTTGTAGGTAGTATCGCCAAACTTATTAACTTTTATCAGGCCGGTTTTCGGGGCTACCATATAACTGATATCGACCGATGTTACCGGAATTTCATCGCGTGTAATTGAGTAAGTCAGCAGTTCTTTGGTGCCGGGGCGACGAATGCCCAGTTTTACTTTCGTTTTATCTTTTCCCCGAAGAGTGCGCAATACTTTTTCGTTGGTAACTGTCTTTCCGGTAAACACCGAATCATCGACCTGCACAATGCGGTCGCCGGCTAAAAGGCCTGCCCGTTCCGAAGGCCCGCCACTGATGACCGATATCACCATAATGGTATCGTTTTGAATGTTAAACTGCACTCCGATACCCGAAAAGCTACCTTCCAGCTCATCGTTTACAATCTCGAGGTCTTTTGCCGGAATATATACCGAGTGAGGATCGAGTTTCGCAATTAAGTCGATAGCCATCTCTTCGGTGAGTTCGTTCAATTCAACCGAATCGACATAGTTGGTATTAATCAGATTTAATAACTGGTCAATTTTATTCGACGAATTTACCAGATTGTTCAACAGTCCACCCAGCGAGTTCTGCTGATAGTTAAGTTGACGGCTGGCAATGCGGTTTCCGAGGAGTAAACCGGCTATCAGAGCAATCACTACAATCGAAACCAGTTGAAAATTCTTTTTATTCATATTGTTTTATTCGTCCTTTAATAGTAAAACTTCAATTCCGGCCCGTTTCAACAGGTCGACTCCATCCATAATGCGGTATTCCTCGCCATAAATCACTCTTTTAATCCCTGCCTGAATGATAAGCTTGGAGCATTCAATACAAGGTGAAGCAGTTACATAAAGTGTAGCCCCGTCGCTGCTGTTATGTGAGCGCGCAATCTTGGAGATAGCGTTGGCCTCGGCATGAAGCACATAGGGTTTCGACTGGTTGTTTTCATCCTCGCACTTATTTTCGAAACCCGAAGGTGTACCATTGTAGCCATCGGAAATGATCATTTTATTTTTAACCAACAGAGCACCTACTTTTCTGCGTTCGCAATAGGAATTTTCAGCCCATATACGGGCCATTCGCATGTAACGTTGGTCCAGAAGATTTTGTTTGTTATCCATATTTAGTCTGTTTTTTTACGTATTATGTCGGTCGAAAATCCACCGATAACTGAAAAAAACTGTTCTTCGTTTATTCCTACTTGCTTGCATGCCAGCATCGCTGCCTGAACACAACGCAGGGATGCTTCACCAGTCACTTTCAATGCTGTTTTCCCCTTTCGGTGACGAATATGCCAGATTTCGTTTTCTATTTCGAACGCCGGGGTGTTGTAGGGAAATGCAACTAAATCACGTCTCAGCTTTTCAGTTAGTTGAGTTAAAGCAGGGTCGCCGCTATAATAAATGAGCCTGCCCTGAGTTTCCATCAGATTGATGAACTGATCGAACTGAAGCTTATACTCTTCAAAATCAGGGTAGGTTGTGCTGTAATCGCGTGAAATACCTGTTAGAACAGCGACATGAGGTTTGTATTGATGAAAACGGGGGCGCTTGTCAATCGAAGAGCTAAAGTTCTCTTCGCCATCGAAAACGGCAATCCGCGATTCATAGCTGAGGCGCACAGTCGTCTCATAGCCTTTCAATGGCGATCCTATCAAAAAATCAGCGTCCATTTTGAGTTGCTTCATCACAAAAAGAATCATGGCAGTTATGGTTGTTTTGCCATGACTGCCTCCCACCACGATACGTGTTTTGTTGCGGGTTTGTACAAATAAATACTCGTGTGAAGAATAAATTTTAAGTCCCAACTCACGTGCCCGCACCAGTTCGGGATTATCGAAGCGCGCATCCACTCCGTACACTACGGCAGAGATGTTTCGGTTCAGTTGTTCGGGAAACCATCCCTGGCGGTCGGGTAGCAGGCGATGACGACGAAGAAGTTCACGGGTTGTGTCTGGAAAATCTTCTCCGGAAACGGTGACCTTGTAGTCGTTTTTTTTACTCACAGCTATGGCCAGGTCGAGAACGACCGATCCTCCTATGGCTGTGAAATGAACGTGCTGCATGCTGGTTGTCGGGAAAAGTTTTTTGTTTAACTTTGTGCTTGGTTTTACTAACCCGCAAAAGTAATAAAAATAATACGATTATGAGACTATATATACTGGAAGCAGGATATTTTAACGCTGACGGAGGTGCTTGTTTCGGGGTTGTTCCCAAACGGGTGTGGCAAAAACGCTATCCCTGCGACGAGCATAATTTCTGCCGCCTCAACATGCGCTGTTTGCTTATTGACACAGGCGATCGCCGCATTTTAATTGATACAGGAGCCGGTACCAAGCAAACCGATTACTTCAAACTCTACGGGATGAAGGAGCTGATTGATTTCGAAGTGGAACTCCCCAAAATCGGCTATTCGACCGATGACATAACCGATGTGATTTTAACACATCTTCATTTTGATCATTGCGGCGGGTGTACACGGTATGCTGAAGGCAAACAGCTTGAGTTGACCTTTAAGAATGCGTATTACCGGGTTTCGGAATCGCAGTGGAACAATTTCCTGAATCCGAACGTCCGCGAGGGTGATTCATATTTCCCTGAAAATATGCTTCCTGTGCAAGAAGCCGGACGACTGAAACTGGTCACTGAGCCCATCCACCTTACTACGGATGTATCCCTGAAGATTTTCGACGGGCATACGGTTGGTCAACTGGTAACGTATTTTAATACCGGTAAACGCACCTTTGTGTATACCGGCGATGTGATTCCCATTGCCGCGAATGTACCACTGGCCTGGGTTTCGTCCTACGATACTTATCCGGTAACTTCCATGGCTGAGAAGAAAGTACTGCTCGATGAAGCCGTCGCTCAAAACCAGGTGCTGTTTTTTGAGCACGATGCCTACACCGAGTGCTGTACGGTAACCGAATCGGGAGGAAAGTACAAGGTGGCCGAAACTGGTACCCTGGCTGAATTTCTGAGCCGCTAAACTCCCCTGTTTATGGTATGAATTTACTAAGTTAAGGGTATTCTCCAGTGCCTGTAGGGGCTGTATCTTTGCATTCAATAATTAAATTAATTACTACTGATATGCAAACGAATGCTTTCTGCCCTATATCTTATAAAAAGATTGATGAAAATGTAGCACGCCTGAATGGGTTCTTCACCGTAGTGCTTCTTGGAGTGTATCTACTTACGTCATCGCTTGTTCCCGTTGTGTTTCTCGTGTTGGATTTTCTGGCCCGTGGTTTCGAAAAACCTGAATACAGTCTGTTGGCACGTGTTTCGAAGTTTCTCCTAACTGCCCTTAAGGTGCGACCACAACTGATTAATGCTGGTCCAAAAATTTTTGCAGCACGTGTAGGATTGCTCTTTTCGGTACTGGTAATTGCAACCGCCTTGCCTGGATGGAACACGATTGCCCTGGTTATTACCCTTTTGTTTGGTGTCTGTGCTTTTCTTGAAGCAGCAATTGGTTTTTGTGTGGCATGCAAACTCTACCCATTTGTTTACAAACTGACCTACCAGAAGCCGGTAGATAAAATTGTTCCTACGACCGATTTTCAGATTTAAAATCGCTGGAAATTTCTTTTAACCTTCCTTCTTAATTTTATTATATTTCGTGGATTAACTGTATCTTTGTGTTTAAGTAAAACTTTAATCATACACACAATGTACGATACATTTAAAACACATGTCAGTCGTGAGCTGGCTGCAATTGAATCCGCCGGTCTTTATAAGAACGAGCGGATTATTGTGTCTCCACAGGGAGCTTCCATCCGTGTGGCTGACGGAAAAGAAGTGCTGAACTTCTGTGCCAACAATTACCTCGGGCTTTCCAATCACCCCAAACTACGTGCAGCTGCAGCCGAAGCGCTTGAAACACATGGTTATGGGATGTCGTCGGTACGGTTTATTTGTGGTACTCAGGATGTACACAAACAACTGGAGTCTGAAATTTCTCATTTTTTCGGAACTGAAGATGCTATCCTGTATGCTGCCTGTTTTGATGCAAATGGTGGCGTTTTCGAACCTTTATTGGGAGAAGAGGATGCAATTATTTCCGATGCGTTGAACCATGCATCGATTATTGATGGTGTGCGTTTGTGTAAAGCGCAGCGCTACCGCTATGCCAATGCCGATATGGAAGATCTGGAGCGACAGTTGCAGGCGGCTCAGGCACAACGTTATCGTTTAATTGTAACTGATGGAGTGTTTTCGATGGATGGAAATGTGGCCCCGTTGGACAAAATTTACTTGCTGGCGCAGCAATACGATGCCATGATAATGGTGGATGAGTCACATTCGGCAGGAGTGGTAGGTGCCACCGGTCGGGGAGTAACCGAATTGTATAATATGAAAGGCGAAGTTGAAATTATTACCGGTACGCTGGGTAAGGCATTTGGTGGTGCCATTGGAGGGTTTACAACTGGTAAAAAGGAAATTATTGAACTGTTACGTCAGCGTTCCCGTCCATATTTGTTTTCCAATTCGATTCCTCCCATGGTGGCGGCAGCAGGTATTCAGATGTTTAGGATGATGGATGAAACCAATGAACTGCAGGATAAATTGCATGAGAATACATCCTATTTTGTTGAAAAAATGCTGGCAATGGGTTTTGATATCAAGCCTACCGCATCGGCCATTTGTGCAGTGATGCTCTACGATGCCCGTGTTGCTCAGGAAGTAGCATCGGCCATGTTGGAAGAAGGTATTTATGTAATCGGGTTTTATTATCCCGTTGTTCCTAAAGGACAGGCACGTATCAGGGTGCAGCTTTCGGCTGCTCATACCCGCGATCAGCTCGATGCTTGTTTGGCAGCATTTAAAAAAGTAGGAATCGCAAAAAATATTATAAACGTATGAAGGCACTCGTAAAAGCAAGTCCGGAAAAGGGCTTATGGATGCAGGATATGCCGATACCACAAACCGGCATTAATGATGTTCTGATAAAAATAAAGAAGTCGGCAATTTGTGGAACCGATCTTCACATTTATAAATGGGATGAATGGGCACAGCGTACCATCAAAACTCCCATGATTATTGGTCATGAATACGTGGGCGAAATTGTACAGATCGGTCACGGGGTAAAAAATCTGAAAGTGGGCGATCGGGTTACCGGCGAAGGGCATATAGCCTGTGGACATTGCCGGAACTGCCGTCGCGGAAAACTGCATGTATGCGAAAATACCATTGGAGTTGGTGTTAACCGCGATGGTTCCTTTGCAGAATACCTGTCTATTCCTGCCGAGAATGTGGTGAAGCTTGATTCGCGTATTTCCGATGAGATGGCTGCTATTATGGATCCGTTTGGAAATGCTACTCACACTGCACTCTCGTTTCCATTAATTGGTGAGGATGTGTTGATTACCGGTGCTGGTTTGATTGGAAGTATGGCAACAGCCATCTGCCGCTTTGCAGGTGCACGTCATATTGTGGTAAGTGATCTAAGCGACTACCGACTGGAAATAGCACGGAAAATGGGTGCCACGCTGACCGTCAATCCATCGAAAGGAGAAACGATTGAAGGTGCCATGAAAGAACTGCGGATGGTGGGGTTTGATATCGGACTTGAAATGTCGGGATCTCCTATCGCTTTCGAAAATATGATTGAAACAATGTACAATGGTTCGAAGATTTCGTTGTTGGGCATTTTACCCAATTCGACTCAGGTTCAGTGGGATAAAATTATTTTTAAAGCGCTTACCCTTAAAGGGATTTATGGCCGCGAGATGTGGGAAACCTGGTACCAGATGGAGCAGATGTTGATTTCAGGTATCGACCTGAGTCCGGTAATAACGCATCGTCTGCACATCGATGATTTTCAGCAGGGATTTGAGATTATGGAGTCGGGGAATTGTGGTAAGGTGATTCTCAGTTGGGAGTAACGCTCGTTTTGGCGATTTGCGACTGCAGATTACTTCGTACTCTGAGGTCGCAAATCGCCATAACTCGCTCAGGCGGGTGCGATTAAGAAGTTTTTTAGGCAATTTTTGCAGGACGGCTTAGTAAAAACAGAACTGCCCCGGCTACGCTCATCCCTGCTGCCACAAAGGATGCATAATGATAACTGGCGGTAAGGTCGAACATGTAGCCACCGGTAAGTGGCCCGAAAATGCCGGCTATTGCATATCCCATAAAAACATATGGGTAGATGGTTCCCAGATTAGCAACGCCGAAATGTTGTGCACTCTCTTTGGCAAAAAGTACGAAATTGGATCCAAATCCAAATCCAATAAGTGCCGACAGTAGCAAATAAATGGAGGAAGTAAGCGGCAAATAGCCCATTAAAAAGATGGACGTGCCCTGAAATAGCAATGCAACGATAATACAAAGGCGCGTGGATAAAGTGTCGCTGATCCATCCCCAGCTCAGTCTTCCAGCAAAATTAGCAATTGCAAATACCGACACACCCACCATCAGAATATGTTTCTCAACGCCTTGCTCGGCGCCAATAGGACTCAGATTTCCCAATACCAACAACCCTGCAAATGTCCCAAAAAAGATGCCTGTGAACAACAGCAGGAAATGCCTGGTTTTCAGCATTGAACCTGCCGGACTTAAGGTGATTAGTGTAGATGTTGTCGGTGTCCGGATAAAAAAACTGACAGTCAGAATAAGTAATCCGTAACCCAATCCGATTCGCCGAAAGATTTCCATTAAACTAAGTCCGTCGAGTAAGGCGTTTTCAATCAGATAGGTAAGAATTACAGCAGCCAGACCAAATCCTGCGGATGCGATACCCGTCATCAACCCTTTCTTTTCCGGAAACCATTTTACCGGAACTGTAAGTGCTGTGAGATAACCAAAACCGGTTCCGATACCTGCCAAAACTCCGATTCCCAGCAGAATCATAACAAAATTGCCGTTGGAATAACTCGAAAGCAGGTAGCCCGAACCGAAAAACAATGCTGATAATATTGCCTGGAAACGGGCATTTAACCGTTGCTGAAGGCGTCCTGCAAGTATCATTGTGGCCGGAAAAACGGCAATCAGTACTCCGAAAATGAGTTGTGACTGTACGGCACTCCAATGATACATTTGCTTCAGTTCGGGAACAATAATACTCCAGGCATAAATACCTCCCAGACAAAGCATAATTATAAACGAAGCAAGGACGGTAGGTATGGCTGATTTCTGTGTGGAAAGGGTTGAAAGATGTGTCATAGGGTCATCCTGTGTTTTTTACTCCTCCGGAGATTGCGGTTGTGATAACAAGTAATTGATTAAGTAATTGTTCAGCCTGTTCAGGTTGCTCGTTTCGTAATTTTCTCCACTCACGTAATTTGCTCAGTTGCATTTTATGGAGTGTGATAAGTGGATTTTTGCGTCGCCCAATATTTTCAAGTAGATTTTCGCGGCGTGAGGCAGTGTTTCCTCCAAGCATCATAGCAATCTGATCCATACTTAATCGATGTTCGGTCAATATTCTTCCCAGTAGCTCTTCGCGTAAATCGTTGTCGTTCACAAGAGAAGCATAATCCTTCATGATGTCGGTATCGGCATTTAGCAGATTGGTTTCAATTTGTATCAGAGCATATTTGAGAAAAGGCCATTGTTGTGCCTGTGATTTTAATTGATCATACAGTTCAGGATTACTTTCCTGAAGTTGCTTCAATCCGAATCCAACTCCATACCATCCTGTTAAATTGTAACGCGATTGATTCCAGCTGAAAACCCACGGAATGGCCCGAAGATCACCCAATGTTCGTTTGCCGGTACGCCGGGCAGGGCGCGATCCTATTTTACTTTGCTCCACCACATCAATAGGCGTACATTCGCTATAAAACTCAATGAACCGGGGATGCTTAATTAGTTCCTGGTAATATTCGAGTGAGTAACGAGCCAGTACATCAAGGGCTTCGAATGGCAAATCAGCTCCTGTTATTGGATACAGTGAATAACTGGTTTGCATGGCGGTCCCCGATAACAGCATCTCGAGGTTATAGGTTGCATTCACCAGGTTGGCAAATTGCTGGGCAATGGTTTCACCCTGGACTGTCAGTTTGAGGTCGCCGCTCACACTCCCTGAGGGCATTCCGTCCAGGAATCGGTGATACTTTCCACCTCCGCGACTAATGGTTCCTCCGATACCGTGGAAAAAGCGTAGCTTTAGTTTGTGTTTGCGGCCTACCCGTGTCAGGGCCTGCTCAGCCTGATGAATATTCCACCGGCTTGCTACAATACCACCGTCTTTATTGCTGTCGCTATAGCCCAGCATCACTTCCTGTGTGCCGGTTCTCATTTGCTGAATAAACGGTTGTGAAAGGTACTGGTCAAGGATCAGGTATGATTGTTTAAGGTCATCGATGGTTTCAAACAAAGGCACAACCTGTAAAAGTCCGGGTTGCATGCCTACTTCGCGCATGAAAATATAAACGGCCAGCAAATCGCTCATGCCACGTGTCATGCTTACAATTAATGAACCGATGCCTTCCGGTCCGTAGTGTTCGCAATGTTCCTTTAAAACCCTGAAACAATTGAGAACCTGATCGGCTTCAGGGCCAACAGAAGTACCGCTCACGACAAAAGGCCGGTTGCTTTTTAGCTCCTGTTGAAGAAAAAGCTGTTTCTTCTTTTCATCCCACTGTGTGAAATCGGTTTCAGGAAGCATAGCAAATTCAAGCATTTGCTCAATAGCTTTATCGTGGAAGGCGCTGTTTTGGCGAATGTCAAGTTTGGCCAAATGAAATCCAAAGCATTTCACCTGACGCTGCACTGGAAATAAATAGGTTTCTGCTATGCGTTGAGCACCTGCCTCAAGCAGAGTTTGCCTCAGGAAAGCCAGTTCTTCCTGTAATTCTGCAGCATTTTGAAAACAGCTCTTCTCACAGGTATTCACCGGGTTACGAGTGTTTTCAAGTTTTAATAGAAGGAAGTTCAAAAACTGCCGCCAGGGCTCATGCAGGTTACGATCGATTGCTTTTTGGCCACGGACACCAAAGACCTCTTTCATGGCAGTAATTCGTACCAGAAGTTCTTCGGGCACATAGCTGCGGTGTTCAGAAAAACTTAAGGCTGAAATCAATGCCTTGAGTTGATTTTCGATGAGTAGAATAGCCGCTTCACGGTGTAAACGCAGAGTGTCGCGTGTTACTTCGGCTGTTACATAGGGGTGTCCGTCGCGATCGCCACCCACCCAACTACCAAACGAAAGTAAGGGATAGCTGGCCGGGTCGCTTAGTCGGTCAGGGGAAAAGCCTGCGGCCTGCCAGGCAAATTTAAGTCGCTTATCACTTAGTACCAGTGCTTCGGGAAACACCTTGGTAAAATAGTGCATCACAGCGCTACGCTCCGAACTAACATCGGGTTTTTCAAGATATACTTCACCACTGCGCCACCAACGTTCGAGTAGCGCATGAAAGGCTTCTTCCATCACCTGAAGTTCGGTTTCCGACCAAATAGCATTTTCCTTTTTTACCAGCATCAGGTAAAATTCACGGTGTAACTCCAGAATGGATACACGTTTGGCTTCTGTTGGATGGGCTGTAAGAACCGGCTGGACGTGAATATTCGGCAGAATTGCTGCAATTTGATCTTCGGTAAGGCCTCTTTTTTTCCAGCTGGCGAAGGTTTCGGCCCAGGATCCCCGAATGTATTCAGCTCCGATACGGTTTTCAACCTTACGACGAAACTGTACGGCAGCATTTTCTTCAACGAGATTCAT
>JANJXE010000095.1 GCA_024709185.1 Paludibacter sp. | reverse complement strand
GTCGCTGTCAGATTTAATACCGTTGTATTGCTGAACTCCCAGGGTTCTATAATTCCATTCCCATCCAAATCCGATTTAACACGTTGAGCCGAATTAGCTTCGTTGCCGGCAAATCCGCCCAGGTAATTTACATCTGCTTTTGTGGCCAGACAAGCCCAACCTGCAGTGGATTGCGACAGCGAATAGGTTCCGGCTTTTACAAACACCGAGTCTCCGGCAGCAACAGCTGAGCTACTATTGTTAGGGATACTGGTTAACGCTTTCGCCCAGGTACTCCCGTCCGAATTATCACCGGTAGAGGCAACGTATACAGTTTTTGCTTCGACAGCATTTACCATCATTAGCAAGAGAAATATAAAAAGTTTGTTCATTTTTTCGATTTTTAAATTGTGATCCACTTTAAGTTGCATATCACTGATTATGAAGTGGTATTACAACATTATCTTCTGTGTAAGTATGCCCCGGAGTGAATGGTGCCGAAGGATATAGGCACCCGATGGAAGAGCAATATGCTTTCCGGCTTCAACCTGCGTTGAAACTAGTAGCTGACCCCCGGGATTATAAATTTGCATGAAGCCTTTCGCATGGTTAATAAGGCCTTGTTCAGCCGGCGAGACAAGTTCTGTACTATACAGATTGTTGATAGCGGTTGTAATGCCCGATACAAACTCGTACGATCCGACAGCGGGTGCTGTGAGTGAGAATGCCTGTCCTGCTTTATCTGTTTTATTGCTGGTAACCACACCTTTCTCTAGTAAATAGGACCCCGTCCCGGGATTCCAACGCGATGTTTCAACGGTACCATCAGCAGTGTAACCAACCACAGTGGTTGGATTACTGAAATAGGGTGCCTTTGTTCCGGTATTTGTGTCAGCCAGATCGGTTAAATTATTCACAGTCACCCCGGCAGCTGTACTTAATCCCATCCCACCATTGGTGATATTGCTGGCAATGATGTTATTTAAATTTGTGCCGGTATTCCAGCAAACAAGATTTCGCATTTCATACGTGCCATCGTCCTTGTAATTGTAGTTGTTGAAACCCACATTATTGGCCACAACATGCGCGTTTCCACTGGTATTGGAATATCCAATCCTGAAAGCGTATCCTATTCTGGTCATCTTATTGTTGGCAACGGTGCAGTTAAGTATGGAATCAGTATTCCCCACGGTTTGTGCATTATCAACGAAAAGTAATCCTCCGTTACCCAGGTTGGTATTGGCAGCCGAACCTGTTTTTGGATTGAAAGTTATCGAATTATTATGAATTACAAGATTTTTAACTGCATTGGCCTTTGCGCCTGAAGCATTGGTGGTGTACACAGAAACTATCATGCCCCTGGAGTTATTATAGCTCATTGATGTTACGCCGGAACAATCTATTGTAACCTGATTGTTTCTGATGATTGTGTTGGCGCAAACATTCCTTCCCGATGCATTTCCGGCAGCCAGGTAAACCATGGGACTGAGCTGACTGTCGTACTGAGTGGCGGTAGCTGTAATTACGGCTGTATTCTTTTCTATCAGACATTGCCACAGGGTATTATTTGAATTGAACAACCCGACGATTCCTCCCTGAACCGTTCCACCCCAGGCTCCACTTGTGCTGATATCTTCTGTAAAAGCAACTCCGGAAATCGTATTGTTTTGAAACGTGTTATATCCGTTTAATTTGATGAAGCCATTTGCATACGTGGTTGCAGTACCGGTAACCGACATTGCCGTTGAACCTGTTAACTTAAAGCCATCGAACACTTTAGGAGCAACAGTATTAGCTGTTAGAAAAAGTCCGTACGCATTATTCGTTGCAGTCAGATTCAACACTGTTGCATTGCTGAACTCCCAGGACTCTACAACTCCATTCCCATCCAAATCGGATGTTAATCGTTGTGCCGAATTGGTTTCCGTACCGACAAATCCGCCCAGATAATTAACATCTGCTTTGGTGGCCAGACAGGCCCATCCTGCAGTGGATTGTGATAAAGTGTAGGTTCCGGTTTTCACAAACACTGAGTCTCCGGCAGCAATAGCCGTACTGCTGTTAGTGGGGATACTGGTATACGCTGTCGCCCAGGTGGTACCGTCGGAGTTGTCGCCCGATGAAGCTACATACACAACTTTTGCATTTAATCCTGCATGAACTGCAATTGCAAAGCAGAAAGTAGTAATAATTTTTTTCATGACAATATCTATTAAATTGGTTTTCAGAAGATTTTCAATACAGGACGCAAAAATATATCCTGATCAATTTCGAAACAGGAGTATTTTTGTTTTAATTGGTACTATATTTTGTCGGCATGACATTATTTTCATTCTTTTAAAAATCCAACTGACTGTATTCCGTTTTTTGTTGTCAACTTCAGAATATAAAATCCAGCCACCAAACCACTTATATCAAGGCTATGAGTGTCATCTGAAAACAAATCGCCATTATCGACACACACTCCCTGTCCCGAAATTCCGACAATAGAAAAACTCTGACTGGAAACACCGGCTCTAATTTTCACAAACAACTTCGATTGTGCCGGGACTGGAAATACTTTGACGGTCTCACTTATTTCGTTTTTTTTTACGTCGCTGGGTACGGCTGCATCAATAGTGATATCGTAATTCCAGCGATCGGTACGGAATGGACAAGCCGTTAGTCCTTCCTTGTTCATCAGATTCGGCACTGCCGTGGAAGTATATGCAAAAGCCACATTTACAGGTTTCGACACCGATAAAGCCGACACCAACACATCATTTCCATCAATAACAGCCGTGGCATCAACAAAATTATTATCGCTGCCTGCTATTCTAAAATTGCTAAGAGCTTGTCCGTCACGCGAGCTAAGCCCCGATCCTAAGGAGGCCGGATGAAATTTAATCCGGATTTTAGTGCCTTCCACACTGTATGATTGTAACATCGGACCTGCATAAACCACATCTTGATGGTATAGTTTTGCTTCGGCAATTTTGGCAAGTCTTATGCCTACGTCTTTTTTATTTCGGGGATGAATATTGGTAAGGTCAGCATCTGCCAGGTCAAGGGCCACGGCCATTCCTGTGTTGGAAATAGTCAGCATATTGGTTTGTTGATCGCGTAATGCTGGCGACATATACTGATATGCCGGCATTTGTACATAGAAAAAAGGAATATCGCCCTGACCCCACAACATCCGCCAGTCGGCAAGCATCGCGCTGTTTAACCGGGTATAGTAATTCTCGTAATTAGTTGTCCCGTTGTTAGCTTCCCCCTGGTACCACAAAAATGCTTTTACTGAAAAGGGCACCAGAGGTGCAATCATTCCATTGAACAACACCGTAGATGCGGTTGCATAAGCAAGTGTTGGATTCTGATCGTACGGATCAAGTACTGTGCTTTTTAACACAGGATCGGCAGCCAGAGCATCGCGCCGGGTCCACGATTGAACCGACGAACCACCTACAGCCGGCACCAGAAGTCCGATGGGGATATTGATGTTGGCATTGTTGTAAAGCTGACGCGCAAAATAATAGGGAACTGCCGGAAAATTAGCGATGGTAGCAGGATTGCATTCGCTCCACGAACTACTATTGTGTTCAACCGGTAGATATTGTGCATTGGTTGCGGGACGATTAATCCGGATAGTTGGATAAGTAGCTGCGGCAATTTCATTCTGATAATCAATTACACCAAGTGTCCATGGAGGATTTACCTGCATTATGTAACCCATATTGGATTGACCTGAGCAGAGATATACGTCGCCGATTAAAATATTTGAAAGTGTGATGGTATTGTTTTTCCCGGTAAACTCAAGGCTGTGTTTGGTTTGATTACTACCGGCAACAGCTTTTGGAGTTTGAATTCTGGTACTCCATTTCCCGGTGGCATCGGCAACAGCAGTTTCTATCGAACCCCAGCTGGCTTTAATTTGTACACTGTCGTTGGGTGGTCCCCAACCCCAGAGTGCTGCCTGCATGTCCTGTTGCATCACCATATTACTACTCAAAACAGAGGGCAATAGCAGATTCTGACCATACACCGTAGCGACGTAAACGGCCTTGAAGTTACCTTCCTGCGTCGTAACAGTAATTTTGGCAGTACCGGGCGCCACCCCTGCAACTACTCCTGATGAACTGACTGTGGCAACCGATGGTTTATCGGAAGTATAGGTAACCGCCGTATTGGTGGCATTTGCAGGTACAAATACAGGGGTTAACTGAAGTGGAGTGCCGATTTGTATACTTCCTGATGTAGAACTGAAACTAACTCCCGTAACCGGAATGGCTACCGAAATTGTTGCAGAGGCTTTGAAATTTCCATCCACTGTAGTGGCTGTTATTATTGCTGTTCCCCTGGCATTTGCTTTAACAAGTCCGTTTAAATCAACAGAAGCAACAGCGTCGTTATCCGACGACCAATTGAGCGATTTATTGCTTGCTCCGATCGGCGAAACAATCGCTGTCAATTGTTTTACATCGCCAATATTAACCGATGCTGAAGCGGGACTTACAACAACCCCACTAACGGATATTGCACCTGTCTGGACAGTAATATCAGCAAATGCAGTTTTGTTCCCATCCAGTGTGGAGGCAGTTATACGAACAGTGCCTGCGCTTATGGCAGTTACAAGGCCATTAGCGTCCACCGAAGCGATATTAGTGTTGGCAGAAGTCCAGATTATCGTCCTATTCGTGGCTTCGGCAGGCTCAACAGCAGCAGTAAGCTGTACTGTTGTGCCTACCGAAGCCTCTGCTGCGGAAGGGCTAACCGTTACACTGGCAACCGGCATGCCCGGGGTTATAGCCACATCGTCGATCCACACCGAAACGTCTGCCGGCAATCTACCCATCCTGAAACTGAAAACGGTACGATTATCGGATTGATTGATGGGGATAGTGGATGTAAATGTGTAGGATTGGATTGAAGTATTCAGCTGCACAGCCTGTTCAGAAATATAATTAATTCCACCCCAGTTGGTCAGCGCTACACCGATTGAAGTTGCAACCGAACTTTTAGCTTTGAAAGAAATGGTATAGATGTTATCCTTACTACCAGCAAAAAGCCAGGCTAATTGCTGATCAGTTGCAAGTGTATTGTG
>JANJXE010000344.1 GCA_024709185.1 Paludibacter sp. | reverse complement strand
ACATCCTGTGCTTTTAATTAGATCAATAAGGCGTGCAGTGGGATAGTCAGGTTCTGGCAAAAGGAATGGCCGGCCTGCAAGTGAACATGCAAACCAGGCAGCTATGGCATCCAATCCCGCTTTTTGAATTAATGCAACAGGTCCCGGAGGAAAGCCTGCTTCATTTATCTCCTCTGCAAGGCCAGCTGCACGACAAGCTAACCTACGGAAAGTATACATTTTCCCTTCCGTAATCACAGCAGGAGAATCAGGCCATTTTAATGCGATTTCTGCAAGGGCCCCGGGTAGTGTTTGGTAAATCGTATTGATCTCTGGTGGCGAATAAGTTGAATTTTGCCAATACAACTCCTTATTCATTGTCCAACCCTTTCACTATAATATTTGTATTCTCTTTCCAGGGAAAACGATAGGATACCCATTGAATAGTATACTCCTTTCTGTTTGTAGATGTAATAAACCTGGGGCGAAGGTTGTTTGATAGAAAGGGTTCAAAAGAATAACCGGGGTCGAAACCAACAAGCTCTGATTGAAGAAGAATTTTAACCCGATTTTCAGCACCAAAAAAATTGATCATTTTTCTGAGTTTATTTGCATAACTTTCTGTAGCGCTTATCGGAATATCATTTACCCATTTAGCAACACCATTATTGATTACAATATAAAATTCAATGCCGTAAGTATAGATAGAACTGATTCTTTTATTCAATAAAGCAATCTGATACAATAGCATCCATTCTGTTTGATCAGGCTCAAAAATCAGCGATGGTTGATCCGGCAACGATGAAGCACGATAACCGCCGTTATACAAAAAAAATATTGTTACTGGTACTTTTTTGCTTATTTGTCGTAAAAGGGTTTGCCGGACTAAAGCAACACCTTGATTCAGTTTATGTTTGGATTGATAATTGAAAGTTCGATGAGTCAGAATGCTTGCAATTTTATTTGCCATTTCAGACTGACAATAGACCAAATCTGTTTTTTGTTGCGTAGAAGATTGTGACCAAACTTCCCGAATAAATTCCGATCGGGAAGTTACCCATGCAGAAACAAGCGATGTAAGTTCGGCATCGGCATTGATGTGCCCTTCCTGAGTACTATCAGATGTCAGAAGTAGTATCATGGGTATGGAGACTTACAAATTTTAGCATACGAATTCCAACGTTCTATATTTTTGTATTGAAGGTGTTCCATTTCGTTACCAACCAGTTTTTTCTCTCCAACAACCTCAAAACCTAATTTCAGGTAGAGTTGTTTAGCCTTGGGGTTATTTTTGTCTACAAGTAATCCCAGTGTTTTATTTTGTTGGAGTACAAATTCGTTGATTATAAATTGAAATACTTGCGAGCCAATTCCTTTGCCCTGATAATTTGAATCGACTCCTACACAATCAATATAATATTCACCCTCTTGTGTTTCGTCTTCAGGATTGAAATCCCTGTTAAATATTTCTCTCAGTAGAATAGCTACCGGATTTCTAAGCTCTTTTAAACGTGCACCATCATATACAATTGCCGCAGCTACCAGTTGATTTTCCGCTTCTGCCACCCAGCAATTTTCATAGGAGTATTGGTTACTTTTTTCCCGGATTAAACGATTCAAAAAATGAAACGCTTTTTCATAGGATACTTCTCCAATGAAACTATAAATGATGTCATCCATTGCCAACATAATTAAAGAAGCAATAATATTTGAATCTTCATCTGTTGCCTTTCTTATCTTAGTTATTTTTACCTGTTCTGAATTCAAAATATGAAAATTTTACACTATGATTATACTTTTGTCAGTCATTTTGAGAGTTTTAAAATTTTTAATGCCCCTTGTCCGACAATGAAAAATACAATAGTTCCAACGATAAGGTCAGGATATTTTGAATTTGTCAGGTAAACCAGCACACCAGCTACAATTACTCCAAGATTTACAATTACATCATTAGAAGTAAAAATCATACTTGCCTGCATGTGTGCTTCCATGCTCTTACTTTTTTGCAGTAAATATAAACAAAGTCCGTTTCCTATAAGAGCAAAAATTGAAATAAGTATCATTGTCTGAAAAGCAGGAACTGGTTCTATTCCAACAAATCGTCTGATTACTTCAATAAATCCAACCATTGCCAGAACGACCTGTAAGTATCCTGCCGATTTTGCAATCTTTTTCTTTATGGTCAAAGTTCCACCAACTGCAAAAAGTGCAAGTCCGTACACAATACTGTCGGCAAGCATATCTAAACTGTCGGCAACCAGTCCCATTGAGTTTGAGATGAAACCAGTTGCAAGTTCGAGTACAAAAAAGAAAAAATTGATGGCTAATACCTGCCAAAGCAATTTTCTTTCAGGGGCAGTGTTATCAGTTGGCTCAGTATGAGTATCTTCTGAAACACTCAAAATAAGGGAAGTATCAAGTTTCAAATTGTCCAATTGTTTAAAAATTAAATCGTAATTGTCAACATGAAAAACCGTAAGTTGTCTGTTAGGAATATCAAAATCTAATGACTTGATAGTTGTCAGGTCGGCAAGTTTCATCCGTATCATTTGTTCTTCGGATGGACAATCCATTTTTGATATTTTAAATGTAGTTTTCCGCATTGTTTATCTAAGTTGTATGAGTTATACTTTACTACCGATAACTTTGGGCAGTAGTTAAATGATTTTTATAGGATTTTTTATGGGGTAAAGTTATCATTTTTTTCTGTTTTAATAACCGTTTGTCAGTTGGACTGTACTTTTTATCAGTTGGCTTCTTCCAATTACATGATTGAATTTATCACAAATAAGTTGCTAAATTTCTAAAATCAGTTGAATTATGTCTTTTGTCAGTTAGTCTATACTTTTTGTTTAACGGTCTATGTGTTAAATCAGATTGCATATATGTTAACACAATTATTTATTACGTTAAATGAATTGTTAATTATCTTTTGTCAGTTAGCATAAACCTTTTTTCGGCTGTTTCATTCATACTTTAAGTTGCTAACTATCTCATTTAACAATATAAAAACTGCGGTTGTGTAACCCACAACCGCAGTTTGAAATTTACATATTGTATTTAAAGCTTAACAAAACGCAAACCTGATACAAGCTTATATTGAGTACTATTAGCGCCAAATGCCGACTTAATATACGATTTCACGTCGGAAGCTATATCAACCAAGCCGGTAAGTGACGTGTTAAGTATTTCTTTTCGTACTCCTCGTGCAGCATCTAACAATAATTGAGTTTTCACTACCTGGCTGTTCTTTACTTTTAAATCATCTAGCAATGCTTGTAAAGTTTCCACCTTCAGTTCTACTTCGTTTGGAGTGTACTCCGGAATAGATTTAAGCAACGAAATCAGCTTTTCGAAGTTTTCTACTCTGTCGTCGTAGCCCATTTGTGACGAAGAATTTTGATTTACTTCTTTACCTTCGGCTTCTAAAGCTGCTATTGCTGCTTTAGTTAGTTTTGCACTAGCCCGTTTGCCCTGCAATTTGCGGAAAATTGTTTTGGCTGTTTCATCGGACTGAACCGAGGATCCCGATGCTTTTAATGCATTGTTGACTTTTGTAAACAAACTACCCATAGGTTTAAATGCTAATTCGCGTTGGTCAATTGCTGTCGAATTTGCCGAATGGGCCGAATTCACATCAATTAATGATTTGTTAGCAACGGTAAACAGAGTTTGTAATGCGGGAAGTTTAAGGCTGTCTCTTGAAGGGTTGTAACCTTGCCCAATTGTTAGAACAGCTGAAATAAGAGAATCGAAATTGGTCACATTTTTAGCGTGACTGATGTCAGACTTACCTGCCATAATCGTTTAGTTTTAGATTTATAAATGGAAAATTATCGACGGCAAATATAGTTAAATAAAATGTTCTAACAAATATTTCAGCAACTAATTTATTAAATTTATTCTAAGTTTATATAAAAATCCGCCTCTATGAAAATCAATGGGATTGTGGGCATATGTAAATGATACGAGAAATGACTAATTCCACACCCCATTCATAAGTGTCAATATAATTGGCTTTGCATCAGTTACAACAATAGTATGTTCGTGCTGTGCCATAAATCCGCCTTTGTCACCAACCATCGTCCAGCCATCATTCAGCTCTACAGTATACGATGAAGTCGTCGAAATGAACGTCTCAATAGCTACAACTGAGTTCTTTTTAAAACGCCTTTGGTCAAATCTGTTTTTATAGTTCAGCAATTCATCTGGTTCCTCGTGTAAGTTTCTTCCTATTCCATGTCCACCAAGGTTTTTAATAACTTTGAAGCCCTTCTTTTTAGCTTCCGTTTGCATAAGAAGTCCTATATCAGC
>JANJXE010000067.1 GCA_024709185.1 Paludibacter sp. | reverse complement strand
ATTTCCACGCCCTGCTGTTTTGGGCGAATAGGCTGTGGTCCAAAGGTCGAGATGTTGTGTTATGAATGATTCCATGTAATTGTCGTTATCACGCTTCAAGTTCGTTATGCTTATTTTTCAGTAATCCTTTTTTTGCATTCTGCGGAGATACAACCGGCTTCCCGGTTTTGGCCTCTAACTCCTTACGGGCATTGCGGGCAATTTCTCCGCCCTGTCTCGCTACCTGCGCATGTTCATCCATGCTTTCCGGGTTGCTGGTTTCTGATATTTGTTTCGTTGATAGCTCCGCGAGCATATTCAATACCAGTTCGGCATTCGTCATGTTGTCGCGCAGGTTTTCTTTCTTCAAACCCTTGTATTGCTTGTATTCTTTGGCGGTTTTATCTGCCCAGGTTTTGTAAATAATATCCGTCAGGGTTGCAAAATGCAGACCTTCTTCCAGTCCGCGCGACTTCCATTCGTCGGTTAAGTCCTTGCGAATTTCAATGCTTTTCAATCGCTGATTGATCCAGCTTTCGGAATATCCGAGTCGTTTATAATCCAGTAATGCCTGATTGATGGACAATTCAGGATCCTGCATTTGGTCTAAACGTTCTTTGGCTACCTGCGCAATCCAAATCTTAAATGGTTCTGCTTTGGGTGAAGGAATGGATTGAATCAGGCGGAAAAGCTCTTCGGTGCTGACAACATCGGTTTTGTAAAATTTACCATCCGCTGATTGCATTTTCAGTTGGTTACAATTTGTAACCAACTCACTTCCTTCTTTGTTAAGCCTGTTTTTCAACACTTTCCAATAGTTATTTGGATTAGGACTGTCTGTTAACACCCCTACCACATCCACTACCGAGAAATACCACTCTTCATTTGCTTCGTCCCACGCGGTACGATCTTTCTTTTCTTCAAACAGTTTGATTTGATTTTTCATAAAAAATTAATTGTTAAGTAGTTATTTGTTATTGAGCGCTTCGCTCAGAATTGCTTTTATCTGATTGCGCAACTCCTGAATTTTATCTTGTTGTACCTGATATTGTTTAAGCAACACTTCCGGATCGTGGTTGATTTGCTCGCCCACATGCGGATTCTTGATGTCTAAATTATAATTGCGGGCTTTAATCTCGTCAACCCCAACTTTCCATGCCTGTGCATTTTCTACCCTCGCGGCAAATCCATCGGCTTCGTTACCCCACCATGCTATTTCGGTTTCAAATTCCTCGAAACGCATGGGCTTGGTTTTGTTGTAGCTTTTTACACCTTCGGGATAGGGATGTTCGTAATACCAAACTGATTCGGTGGGTGTGCCTTTGGTGAAAAACAAGAGGTTGGTTTTGATGCCGGTGTAGGGACTAAACACGCCATTGGGCAGTCGCACAATGGTGTGCAGGTTGCATTCGGTCATCAGTTTTTCCTTAATGCGGGTTTTGATGCCTTCGCCAAACAAAAAGCCATCAGGTAAAACCAACGCTGCGCGCCCGTCCTTTTTCAGCAGATGAATGATGAGGGTCATGAACAAATCGGCTGTTTCGCGGGTACGGTACGATGCCGGAAAATTATTCTCAATGCCATCTTCTTCCATGCCTCCGAAAGGTGGATTGGTTACAATCACATCTACCCGATCCTTATTGGTATAGTCGATGAGCGGACGGCTCAGCGTATTGTCGTGCCGGATATTCACCGGCGATTCAATCCCGTGCAAAATCATGTTGGTTGTACAAAGCATGTGGGGCAGCGATTTCTTCTCTACTCCGAGAATGGTTCGCTGAAGCACTTCTTCATCGGCAGGCGACTTCACAAAATGATCACGTTTGTACTCAATCACATTCGATAAAAACCCACCGGTTCCGCAGGCAGGATCAAGCACCGTTTCTTCCAAACGCGGTGCAATTCTGTCGACCATAAAAGTAGTAACAGCCCTCGGGGTATAAAATTCACCTGCATTTCCAGCACTTTGCAAGTCTTTCAGAATTTGCTCGTAAATGGTGCCGAAAGTATGGCGGTCGCTTTTGGTGTTAAAATCAATTTCAGACAACTTATTGATTACCTGTCGCATTAGGGTGCCTGACTTCATGTAGTTGTAGGCATCTAAAAACATGCTATTGATAACCTGTGCCTTTACATTTTGCAGATTCAGCTTGGTTTTCAGCGTTGGAAAAACCTGCAGGTTCACAAAATCGAGCAACTCATCACCTGTGATTCCTTCGGCATTGGCGGCCCAGTTGCGCCAACGCAGGTACTCAGGTATAGGCGATTTATAATTATCCTCGGTAAGTTCCAGTTCTTTTTCGTGGTCGTCGAAAATCTTCAAAAACAACATCCACACCAACTGGCTGATACGTTGCGCATCGCCATCAACACCCACATCTTTGCGCATAATATCCTGAATGGATTTTATGACGCCTGATACATTACTCATGCTAATTTATTCTGATTAAATAGTTCGTTTTCTAATTCCCGGAGTGCCATTTCATAGTTGGCCTTTCCTCCGAAAGCTTCGTTTATAATTTCATACGGTGTACCTATTGTGCTGAAAGGCTTCAGCTTGAGCACCCTGGTATTCTCTATCGACAGAATACCCTTATCGGCATAGTTATCGAGCAGGGCATCGAGCACCTTTCGTGCCTGCTCGCCGTATTTACTGAAATAATTCCGCTTCCTCACATTGTTGGCGCGTTCCTTACGGGTGAGCGGTGGCTGGTCGAATGCGATATGACAAATCAAATCAAAATCGCCATACTCTTTTCCTACTTCTTCAGCCAGATTATCGAGAATAATTCCCTGCTCTTCTAGTTGTTCTATAATTACTTGTTTCTTGGCTGCATCATTCCATGTACGAAGGAATTCATCCAGGGTAGTGTATTCTTTTTGCACCTGCCTGCGTGTAAAATCGCGGTACGATTCAGTAATCAGTTCTCCATTTTCACCATAATATTCAATGCGCTCATTAATGATACGTACGGGCACACCGCTGACATATACCTTTCGCGGACTATTGATAAAAACTTCCGGTTCATCGCCATCAGAATCGTCCCCGTCACCTTCAGGAGGATCGGGCGGAACCGGATCATCATCCTTATCAGGTTCATAAATTACCACCGGATCGCCATCGAAATCAGGATCGCGAAACAACTCAGTGGCCTTTTTGAAATCCATGATGGTGAAATATAGTTTGCCGTATTCTTCTTCGATGCGGGTACCGCGACCTATAATCTGTTTGAATGTAGTCATGGAGCGGATTGTTTTATCCAGCACAATGAGTTTGCACATCTTAGCATCAACGCCGGTTGTCATCAGTTCGGAAGTTGTGGCAATCACCGGAAATTTACTCTCGGTAAACACAAAATTCTCCAATTCAGCCTTACCTTCCACGCTATCGCCGGTAATACGCATAACATACCTCGGATTATCGACGGCTAATTTTCCGGCAGCGTTTACTATGGCTTTGCGCATTCGTTCGGCATGGTCGATATCTTCGCAGAATATTATAGTTTTAGAGAAAGGGTCAGTCGCATTGAGCAATTGCATCACCCTTTCGGCCACCAACTTAGTACGCTTGTTTAGGACAAGAATACGATCCATATCAATCTGGTTATACGTACGACTCTCTACCTCACTCCCCAAATCATCCTTCATACCCGGCGGAGGCGTCCATCCTTCCACATCCTTATCGATATCGATTTTTATCACCTTGTAAGGAGCCAGAAATCCATCGTAAATGCCTTGTTTCAAGCTATAGGTATAAACCGGCTCTCCAAAATACGTGATATTGGAAACATATTTTGTCTCTTTAGGAGTAGCGGTCAATCCAATCTGAATGGCGTTTTCAAAATATTCGAGAATTTCACGCCACGAAGCATCATCGGCAGCACTACCGCGGTGACACTCGTCAATAACGATCAGGTCGAAGAAATCTTTCGAAACATTCTTAAATATCTTATCCTCCTCGTTTTGTCCGGTAATAGCCTGGTACAATCCGAGATAAATTTCGTAGGAAGTATCAATTCTACGGTTAGCAATTTTGGTCATTACTGATCCAAAAGGCTTGAAATCATTGTTCTTCGCCTGATCGGCCAGGATATTTCTATCCACCAGAAACAACACCCTTTTCACCACCCTGGCTTTCCACAAGCGCCAGATAATTTGAAAAGTTGTGTAGGTTTTACCGGTTCCTGTAGCCATCACCAACAAAATACGTTTCTGCCCTTTTGCTACAGCTTCGATGGTGCGATTGATTGCTTCTACCTGATAATAGCGGGGATCTTTACCTGAACCATCGGTATAAAATGGCTGGGTAATCAGGTCTTCATCTTCCTCATCAATCCCTCTGTACTTTTTGTAGCGTTTCCATAGTAATTCTGGCGATGGAAATTCATCCATCGGGAATTCTGTCTCCACCTCTTCACTTTCACCTGCCATTTTATTGTGATAAGCAAAAGCATCGCCATTCGAACTGAAAACACTTGGTACGTCCATGATAGCGGCATATCCAAGAGCTTGTTGCATACCATGACTAACTGTATGATTATTATCTTTAGCTTCGACAACGGCGATTGGAATACCAGGTTCCCAAAACAAAGCATAATCGGCAAATTTTCTTTTCTTTTTATTTCGGGCTGATAACGAACCTCTTACTACAACAGGTCCAGGTGTAAGAGGGAATTCTCTTCGGATTTGAGTCATTGAATCCCATCCGGCATTTACAATTGCCGGGGTGATAAACTTGTCACAGATATCAGACTCGCTGAGTTCTTTTTTATGAAATTCTGCCAAGGTATTAAAAATATTTTCGGGTTTCAACTAATGCCGAATCGGTTTATTTACACCTGACAAAACTACAAATTTTTAACTGAAATTTAAACTGTTTTTTCTAAACTGCGAAATATTTTTAGCTATCGCAAATTTAATGCACTCGATGATTTCCCTAAAAGCCAGTTTTATTAGCTTAAACTTCTTCTGAAAGTTGACTTTTCAACTGTCCGACATATTCGGACTGTTGAAAATTTTCAGCTCTTATCCCTCCACTATCTCCACAGTTATCATTTTATCTCCCTGTCGGATAGCATCAATAACCTCCAACCCTTCCACCACTTTGCCGAAGCAGGTGTGATGCCGGTCGAGGTGAGCGGTATTGCGGCGACTGTGGCAGATGAAAAATTGCGAACCACCGGTATTACGACCTGCATGAGCCATCGACAACACACCGCGATCGTGGTACTGATTGTCGCCATCGAGCTCACAATCAATTTTGTAACCCGGACCTCCACTGCCGGTACCATTCGGACAACCACCCTGAATCACAAAATCGGGAATAACCCGATGAAAAGTGAGGCCGTTGTAGAAGCCCTTCGTAGCCAGATCGCAAAAGTTTTTAACTGTATTGGGTGCATCGTTTTCGTAAAACTCCACCTTCATAACGCCTTTCTCTGTAGTAATAATTGCTTGTTTCATAAATATTTAAAAGTATAAATTGTTATTTCTTGTAAATCCTGTTTCGTACCCACCCATTAATCATTAAAAAGGTTCATTCCAGCGGGGTAATTCCCAGCTGCCTGTATGTTTCCCGCATCGCCTCTTCATTATCGGTAATCACCAGCAACGAATCGCCTTCTTCCAGGTGCGTATTTCCCCGGGGGATAAAATAGCGATTATCTCGTTTAACCATCACCACCAAGGTGTGCTCCGGAAGATTGATATTCAATAAATTATGGCCTTGTTTCAGCATTTCTTTATTCACCGTAATTTCACAGGTCGCCGATTTAATTTCGTCCGAAAATTCAACATCAAACTCTTTCAATTTTGGACGTGAAGGTAAAATTTTTGATAAGTTTAGCCAGTTGGCTAACAACGACACGGTAGTTCCCTGAACCATCAATGACAAAATCGTGATAAAAAATACGATATTGAAAATCATTTTGGCTTGCGGCACATCGTTAACCATAGGATAGGTGGCAAATATGATGGGCACTGCCCCTCGAAGTCCTACCCAGGATGTGAACAATCTGGCGTTAAATGTCAGATTCTTAAAAGGTAGTAAGCTCAAGAATACCGAAAGAGGTCGGGATACCAGAATCATAAACAATCCTACAATAATGCCGATTCCGGCAACAGGAAGCAACTCTCGTGGCTCAACCAGTAATCCTAGTGTGAGGAACATGATAATTTGCATCAGCCAGGTAATTCCATCAAAAAATTTCGTGGTACTTCTACGGTGCACCACTTTATGATTTCCAATTATTAAACCGCCCAGATATACAGCGAGATAACCATTTCCTCCCAACTGAGTGGTCAACCCGTAAATAAAAAACATAATCGTCAACATTAGCACCGAATAAAGCGCATCGTTATCCAGATTGATTCCATTAATTAGTTTAACAGCAAATTTACCCAGCAGATAACCGGCACCTGCACCAAACAATAACTGCTGTAAAAACTGCAACAGTACCATCCAACCACTGATTTCAGGTGCACTCAACAGTTGGATCATCACGATGGTAATCATATAGGCCATCGGATCGTTACTACCACTTTCGAGCTCCAGCAAGGGCCGCAGATTCTGTTTCATGGAAAGATTTTTCGACCGTAAGATGGAGAAAACTGAAGCCGAATCGGTCGATGACATAACACCTGCAAGCAACATTGATTCGAGTAAAGAAAAGGTTACACTATGTAACACACTATTAGTAAGCCAGTAAACAAAAAAACCTGTAATCAGGGCAGTAAGCAGTACACCTACTGTTGCCAATACAATTCCTTCTCGATAAATGGGTTTAATTTCTGAAATTCGGGTATCCATCCCGCCTGAAAACAATATAATATTGAGTGCTAAAACACCAATGTATTGGGTAATACTTGGCGAACTGAACTCTATACCAAAACCCCCGCTACCGGAAATGATTCCAATAAAAAGGAATAGTAAGAGCGTGGGCACCCCGTATTTATAGCCGGTCTTGCCGGCAATGAGGCTGAAGAACAGCAACACAGAAGCAATAAGAATAAAAAAATCAAAATTCAGATCCATAGGCAATTACTGATAAGATAGACCAACAACTTTAAAGCGGTTGCCAGCTATAGCTGCAAAATTACGATTTTTTTTTGTTTTTCGTTTGCAGAATCAAAAAATCGCCGTATATTTGCACCCGCAAACAAGAGGTACCATAGCTCAGTTGGTAGAGCAAAGGACTGAAAATCCTTGTGTCCCCGGTTCGATTCCTGGTGGTACCACAGTCAAAAACGCTAATAATCTTAAAATAAGATTGTTAGCGTTTATTGTTTTATTGCAATTGCACAACTTCCGTCCCGAAATTACCCGGATTTTGGATAGAAAACGGAAAAATTGAATTTCGGAATAATGTTGATTTTACGAGAATTACCGAACATTTTGCACTTCCAACTGTTTTCCGATAACCAGTAATGTTCGACAACCCAACAATCCATTCAAGATGACAAAAAAGACTTTTCCTGTGTTGGAAATGACCTGTGCTGCCTGTGCTGGCAGTGTGGAAAGCATTCTCCGATCGATTGCCGGAGTACAAAATGCCACTGTGAATTACGCTTCGGCTGAAGTTACTGTAGAATATGATTCAATGCTTCTAAAACCGGAAGATTTGCAGAAAGCGCTGCAGTCGGTGGGATACGACCTGGTACTGCAGGAAGATAATCAACAGGAAACAGTAGCACAACTTCAACAACAAAAATTCAGAACACTCAAAATCAGAACATTTTGGGCAGCGGCTTTGTCTATTCCGGTGGCTGTTATTGGAATGGTATTTATGAATATGCCCTTTGCAAACGAGCTGATGTGGGCACTTTCAACCCCGGTGGTTTTTTGGCTGGGTCGCGATTTTTTTGTAAATGCATGGAAACAGGCCCGTCACCGAAGAGCCAATATGGATACCCTTGTGGCACTCAGCACCGGAGTTGCTTATTTATTCAGCGTATTCAATGTTCTTGCGGCCGATTTCTGGCACAACCGCGGATTACATGCGCATGTTTATTTCGAAGCAGCAGCCGTTATCATCACTTTTATCCTTTTGGGTAAATTACTGGAAGAGAAGGCAAAAGGGAATACCTCATCGGCCCTGAAAAAACTGATGGGACTACAACCCAATGAAGTGACACGCATCGATTCGAAGGGAATTCACCAGACCATCAACCTGGCTCAGGTGCAAACCGGCGACCAGCTTTTGGTGCACCCTGGTGAAAAAATCGCAGTAGATGGAAGAGTTATTAGTGGAACTTCCTATGTCGATGAAAGCATGCTTACCGGCGAGCCGCTGGCCGTTTTAAAAGAAGAGGGAACACCTGTTTTTGCAGGCACCATCAACCAGAAAGGGAGTTTTGTTTTTGAAGCCGAAAAAGTGGGCTCCTCTACGCTTCTCGCCCGCATCATTCGGATGGTACAGGAAGCACAGGGCAG
Source organism: Paludibacter sp. (assembly GCA_024709185.1). Lineage (GTDB taxonomy): Bacteria > Bacteroidota > Bacteroidia > Bacteroidales > Paludibacteraceae > Paludibacter. Next base: position 174 of record JANJXE010000067.1, on the reverse strand, counting down.
CAAGGCGCCGGTTCAGCAACTGGTGGACAAAATTGCTGCGGTCTTCGTACCTGTTGTTATTGGCATTGCCTTACTATCCTTCGTAATCTGGAATATTTTCGGTGGAGAAAACGCCTTCACTCAGGGATTACTCGCTTTGGTCACCGTATTGGTAATTGCCTGTCCCTGCGCGCT
>JANJXE010000018.1 GCA_024709185.1 Paludibacter sp. | reverse complement strand
TCGATGAACGTTTGCAGGAATGGGTGTTTTTCGATCAATCGATTGTGGACCTAAAAGATACAAGCATCGTATTTCATACCGATCACCTTACCAAACTGGGATGGTTTGAACTGGCGCATGCAGGATATACCCATATTTACACCATTCCGAGAGTAAATGTAATTTATGATAACAATGCATTTTATATGAGTTCTGTAAGCTTTTACGACAGAATGGCTGTCAATGATCTGAATTCCTGGAACACTTCTGATACCGATCCTGACGGCTGGGGAGCTCCTTATCTTATACAGGATGTAGCGAATTATACCCGTCAGATTATTGAGGATTTTGAACGGAAGGGCGCTTCCACACCTTCGCTTCGATTTAATGTTTACCTGAAGTCACTTTCTAATAGCGCTGCCGGCAAGGTCGATATTGGAACCTATCTGGCTGGACGGGGGTATATCTACCTTGACCCACACATTGCTTTGGCTGCAAAGGATGACTTAAAGGGTAAACGAGAATATGTGAAAACAGTGATTGCCCATGAATACATGCACTTTACCCAGGATTATTATATGACAGTTGCTTTGGGTAACTCTTTCTGGATGGAAGCTACAGCCCCATTGGCAGGACAGATAGTTTGGCCTTTGCCTGCTGATCTGGAAGTCCCCGAGCCGGAAATTTTACTTTCTGAAGCGTTAAATACCATCCCTTCTGAAAGTTCAATTTTCGATGTGCTGGCCAAGCAATGGTACAATAGTTTTAATGTCCCTGTGGTGTCGAAGTTAGCCAGTAGCGGTGCGACCGATGAAATGAACCTGGCAAGTGTTTTCCTGCATTACATGACTACTTATAGACCCGGAAAGAAATTAAATGCGTTGAATTTGATAAAAAATACTCCTTACTTTAGTTCCTGGGTGGGTTACCTTAGCGATTTTGTTCGCGAAAATCTTTCCGATGGAGGTGAAACAGCTGAACTTGGAAAGGAATTCGATGCTTTTGTTCGATTCTTGTATGAAGGTAGTAAAGCTCACTTCAATGTATTCAATGAAGATAAAAACCCGGATGCCGATCCTCTGAAATACCTGAAAGCAAATTATAGATCGTTTGTAAATAAGTATATTCGCTTTAAGGATAACGAAACCCAGTTGAAAGATAATTTCAGCATTTCATTGGGTAATCTTTCTTCGAAAATGGTTCAGATTTACAACCTTAACAACAATCAGTTGATGCTTATTAAGTATTACAGAAAGTCGAAACCCGAAAATGTATCAGTATACACCGGTAAATATAATGGAACAACAAAACTGATGGAGTGGACCGATGTCAGCAAAAAGGATACAATCAGCATTCTGGCAGGTGTGTACGATCCTTCTGAGCCAGCAAACAATGAAAACATGACTTACCTTTTGTTTGTAAATAAAAGTACGGGTGATATACTAAATACCTCAATTACTGATGAACTGGAGTACTTTTTGCTTCCGGATTTAAAGTTTTTTGATGGCATTGCATTTTTCCGTCCTTATAGTACAGTGCCTTTACCCATTCATGTAATTGAAGAAAGCCCGGACCTGCGGGTGTTATTTCTTGGTGAAGGTCAGGATTACTTTGGACCGGCTGTTTTCAGGGTGTTTGCAACTTCGTATGGTACATCTGTCGATTTTAAACAACAAATTACCGACTCGACCATAGTGGTTGATGCTCACTCATCGGTAGTCGATCAGCATATCGTTTATAATTTTATACGTGATAAATTGACCATTAATCACAGTATGGACTATGAATACACTGACTCGAAGACACGTTTTGAGGATTCTTTTTTTGGGAGTTTTGAAAATGTGATAATTCGGGCTAACGGTGTAAACAGGTGGAATGCAAATCGTTATCATTTTATAACAAACAATAGTGCTGAAACACAAGCCAGTATTAAAACAATTCAATTCAATACAAAGAAAACACAAAAGGGTGTGGATGAAGATGGAAAGCCAATTGAGACCATTACAACACAAACATATGTATCAACAACATACCCTTTCGAAGATATCAAGATGTATTTATTTTTCTATTGAGTGTGTTACAAACGTAACGGCAACGAAAGTGTAAATACGGAGCCCGTGCCGGGTTCACTTTCTACATGCAGTGTGCCACCATGTCGATCGGTAAACTCTTTGCAGAGAACTAACCCCAGTCCGGTACCTTCTTCTTCGTTGGTGCCCAATGTGGTTTCGTTGCTATCGATGCGGAACAGTCGCTCGATGCGATTTGCTGAAATTCCAATTCCGGTGTCACTTACCTGAATGTAAACAGTATGTTCGGTTCGTGCAGCTTTAATGGTAACTGTACCTCCCGGCGGTGTAAATTTAACTGCGTTCGACACCAGATTACGCAGTATAGTGCTAAGCATCTGTCGGTCAGCATAGACTACAATGTTGGTTGCCAGCTCTTTGTTGAGTGTTATGGATTTATGTCCGGCCATATTCCCTAACACAAAAGCAGTTTCATCCACCAGCTCTTTTAATTCAAAATATTCAGGATTGAAACTGATTCTACCGGTCTGACTACGGGCCCATTCTAACAAGTTCATCAACAAATCGAGCGTCTTCTTCGACGACTTCAGAATCATGTCCACGTATTCCTCTATGCCGTCATAATCCTTCGTGGTGAGTCGTTGAGCAAGCAACTCACTAAAACCTACAATAGCCGTAAAGGGGCTTCGGAGGTCGTGAGCAATGATGGAGAAAAACTTATCCTTTTGCGCATTTAGTTCACGGAGCTTGTCTTCTCTGTTTCGAAGTTCCGATTCAGCAATTTTCCGGTCGGTAATGTCGGTAATGAAACCCTCTAGGATTTTCTGTTTGGTAAGTTCGTCATACGTAACATATCCTCTTTCCCATATCCATCGAATAGCACCACGGGCGTTTCTGATGCGGTATTCATGTTCGAAATGAGAATGTTGGTTCGTCGCGATATCCCATTTTCGCTGAATTTCGGGCATTTCCTCAGGTAAAATGAGTTCACAGAATGCAATTGTTCTGTTGTTGATAAAGTCGGATGGCTGATATCCGGTAATTGAAATGCAACCTTCACTAATGAGTTGCATAGTGTAACACGGATCATCATAGCACCTGTATACAAATCCGGGGAGATTGGAAACTAAATTGCTTAATTGCTGTTCGCTAAGTCTGAGTTTTTCTTCAATCTGCTTTCTGTGTGCAATTTCTTTTTCCTGTTGTTCGCTCAGGTTAATCAATTCCTTTTGGCCCAGTTTCAACCGCAAATTCAGCTGACGAAGCTGATAATTCCAGATAAATCCAATTGAAATAAGAACAATAAATACTATGGACAGCTGTATAATGGGTGCATAGTTGAAGTTATCAACCACCTTAATAGTTACATGATTGTTAATTGCATTACGAACATCGCTTTCGTCGAGGGTTAGAATCGCTTTGTTCAGAATGGTGCGCAGTTGTGGATGCGATTGGGATACCCCGATTTTTAACTCATTGCTAAAACCAGGTAATTCTCCGGCAATTTTCAGATTAAACCAGCCCTGCGATTTGATATGATAGGCTGCCATCGTCAATGATCGAACTGTCATATCTGCTTTACGGTCGCTTACAGCTTTGAATGCTTCCTCTTCGCTTTTGTACAGTACAATCTTTAGCGTTGGAAATTTTTTTCTGATTCGTTCCTCAATACTGGTGCCGCTCGGTAAGGCAATAGTTTTGCCACTCATCTGGGAAGGTCTCGTAATTTCATTGTGTTCTTCCCGGGTAATTAAAACATTGTGATCGGTAAAATAGGTATTGGTAAATAGCAGCCACTTATTACGTTCTTCCGTTTGGTTAAGACAAGCCAGGATCATGCATTCGTCACGTTGCGATTTTAGCAGGCTTTCGTCCCAATTAGCTGTAGGAATCAGTTGAAATTCAATTCCTGTACGTTCCGACATCAGGTTAATTAAGTCGGCTGCAATGCCGGAATAGTTGCCTTTCTGGTCGATGAATTCAAGGGGAGCCCAATCGGGATCGACACACATGGTCACCGGACCTAGTTTCTTCAGGTAGTCTTTTTCAGCCTCGGTGAGTTGATAAGCCGGATGATGGGCATGTACTATCTGAGAAATAAGAATCAGCAAAAATAACCCTATACGCTTTATCAACGACACTGCTCGTTGTTTAGTAACAGATTGTAAATTTAAGGTGCTCATACGCGATGAAATTAGCGCAAAAGTACAAAAAGACTTTAGAACAGCAAATTAAATTAAACCTTTGATACTACTTTTTCAGATCATCTGATCAACAAACTGGTTAATCGGTGAATGGATGATTGTTGATGACAGGCAGGGTGATGCGAATCAGTTTCTGAATATCTTTCAGAAAAGGGCGTTCATCGGCTGCACAAAACGAAATCGCTTTTCCGTCAAGGCCTGCCCGACCGGTTCGCCCGATGCGGTGCACATAGGTTTCAGGGATGTTTGGAATTTCATAGTTGATAACCAGATTGAGTTCGTCGATATCAATCCCGCGCGCAGCGATATCGGTAGCTACCAACACACGCGTAGTGCGTTCCTTGAAATTCGTCAATGCGCGTTGCCGTGCATTTTGCGATTTATTTCCGTGAATCGCCTCTGCCTTAATGCCTCCTTTCGTAAGAAAACGCTGCACCTTATCGGCGCCGTGTTTTGTACGTGTAAACACAAGAGCTGTCTCAATAGATTTATCTTCCAGCAAATAGAGCAATAAATCGCGCTTGGCAGGTGCATCTACAAAATAAATAGCCTGTTCGATGGTTTCAGCCGTCGACGATACAGGAGTGACATGCACTTCCTTCGGGTTACGAAGAATGCTGGCAGCCAGTTTGCGAATGGGATCGGGCATGGTTGCCGAGAAAAACAAAGTTTGACGTTTTTCAGGAATCAATTTAATGATTCGTTTTACATCATGTATAAAGCCCATATCAAGCATGCGATCGGCTTCATCGAGTACAAATACTTCGAGGTGTCGAAGGTTGATCTGCCTTTGCTGTTGTAAATCGAGCAAACGCCCGGGTGTAGCAATCAGGATATCGACACCCGCTTTCAATTGTTGAATTTGTGGATTCTGATTTACACCGCCAAAGATTACTGTGTGCCGAAAAGGCAGGTTGCGACCGTAGGCTCCAAAACTTTCGTCAATCTGGATAGCCAGTTCGCGGGTTGGGGTAACAATCAGTACTTTAATCGTTCGGTGCTGTTTCTCGTTCGAATATTTTTTAGACAGATTTTGCAAAATAGGAATTGCAAAAGCAGCTGTTTTACCAGTACCGGTTTGAGCACATCCGAGCAAGTCGTGTTGGTTAAGAACTACAGGAATAGCTGCTTCCTGGATAGGGGTGGGGGTATGGTAACCCTCGTGTTGCAAAGCGTTTAAAATCGGCTCTGCCAAATTAAGTTGTTGAAATGTCATAAAGAAAAATGGTCGTTTACATCCCGGAGTTATCGTGTCGAAAGTTTGATTGTTTTTAAACTGCCCGGATACGAGAAATGGAAGGATACTAACTAATTAAGCCACAAAGGTACATTCTTCAATTGGATAATCACCTACGATTATGTTTTTTTGTGTAAGACCCTTTGGCT
>JANJXE010000455.1 GCA_024709185.1 Paludibacter sp. | reverse complement strand
AGCCAACACCTGGCCCTCCTCAATATCTGAATACACCTGTAAAACCTTGATTTTCTGCCCGGTATCTTTTTCTGAAAAAACCTTCTTAGGAATCTGATGCGCGTTTTTATCAATCAGACTATTGGCTGCATTGACAATGGTTTGGGTCGAACGATAGTTTTGCTCGAGTTTAAAAACCTGTGCCGAACTGTAGTTATTTTTAAACTGAAGTATATTGTCGATATTGGCACCACGGAACGAATAGATACTCTGGGCATCGTCGCCAACCACACAAATACGTTCGTGTTTTTCTGCCAAACGCTTCAGAATCAGATACTGAGCATAATTAGTATCCTGATATTCATCTACAAGGATAAAATTAAAATAGCTGCGGTATTTTTCTAAAATTTCAGGATGATCGCGGAACAGCAAATTGGTTTGCAGCAATAAATCGTCGAAATCCATGGCATCCGCCTGCCGGCAACGTTCGGTGTAGTAGGTATAAATTTCGTGAATACGGGGAACGCGGGCATTATTGTCGGCTTTCATCAGCTCCACTGAAGCAGCATAAGCACCCGGTGTAATCAGGTTATTCTTTGCACCTGAAATCCTGCTGTGTACCATCCCTGGCCGATACTGTTTATCGTCGAGTTTCAATTCTTTAATAATTGATTTCAGAAGCGAGTTGGAATCCGACGAATCATAAATTGTGAAATTGGAAGAAAATCCGATATGAGCCGCTTCGGCGCGTAAAATCCTGGAAAAGACAGAATGGAAAGTACCCATCCACAGGTAGCGGGCCGTACGATCGCCCACCATAGCTGCAATACGGCTTTTCATTTCGCGGGCCGCTTTGTTGGTAAAAGTCAGTGCCAAAATCGATGAAGGTGCCAGGCCCATTTTCAACAGGTAGGCTATTTTGTAAGTCAACACACGTGTCTTTCCCGACCCGGCTCCGGCAATTACCAGTGATGCACCGTCCATAAATTCCACCGCCTGTCGCTGGCTATCGTTCAATTCGTTTAAAAACTTCATTAACAGGAAGATATTAAAAAAACAGCCAGTCGGTAACCGACAGGCAATTCACTTTTTGGTTAGGAAGGCAAAGTTACTAATTAATTTTGTTTCGTACTCTATCGGTGCTTATCAATTTTTTTGTAGCTTTGCACCTCAAAACATAAATATGCAGAAACTAAGCAAGTGGATTATACGAATGGCCGGGTGGAAGATGAAAATCGAGGTGGATGAGCCGGCGAAAAGCGTGATTTGTGTGGCTCCGCATACCAGCAACTGGGACTTTATCATTGGCAAGCTCTCCTATTGGGCAGCAGGCCGACAGGCGAATTTTCTGATGAAAAAAAGCTGGTTTATCTTTCCTTTTGGGTTGCTGTTCAAAGCAATGGGAGGTGTACCCATCGACCGTTCGAAGAAAAACTCGGTTACTCAGCAGATGGCCGATGAATTTGGTATGCGCGAGCATTTTCACCTGGCGATAACTCCTGAAGGAACCCGCAGTCGCACCGAAAACTGGAAAATGGGATTTTACCATATTGCTGTAAAAGCAGGTGTTCCTATTCAGCTTGCTTATATCGATTATTCTAAAAAGGAAATGGGTATTACCACCCTTCTCGTTCCCGGTGAGGATGAGAAAGCCGATATGCTCAAAATTAAAGAATATTACAAATCGGTTCAGGGACGATTCCCGGAAAAATTTAATACAGAATTTGTTTAGTTACAAATCATCCATGAAGCTGAACTACCGCAAAATAGGATTGAAACGAATCGATCTGTACATCATCAAAAAGTTTTTAGGCACCTTCTTCTTTTCGATAGTGCTGATTTTGGGTATTGCAGTTATTTTCGACCTTTCCGAAAAGCTGGATAACTTTTTCGACAACAATGCACCGTTGGATAAGATTATCTTCGACTACTACTTCAATTTCATACCGTTTTACCTGAACATGCTGACACCGCTGTTTACCTTCCTTTCGGTGATATTTTTCACTTCGAAACTGGCGGGTAACACTGAGATTATTGCCATGTTGGCAAGCGGAATTAGCTTTCGCAGGTTGATGCTTCCGTATGCAATTGCCGCCGGTATTATCTTCGTGATGTCTTTCTTTTTGGGGGGCTATATCATTCCACCTTCCAACGAAGAACTATTAGAATTTGAAAATCAATACGTTAAAAAGTTCAAATCCAATTACGCCCGAAATATCCAGATGGAAATTGAGCCGGGGATAATACTGTACATCGAACGATTTGAAATTGACCAAAACCGGGGCTACCGAATGTCACTTGAGAAGTTCGAAGGAAAAAAACTGATTTCACGGCTCACGGCCGAATCAGTAATATGGGATTCCGCTTATCACTGGAAGGTAGAGGATTACATGAAACGTGATTTTCAGGGAATGCGCGAATACCTGACACGTGGAACCAGTCTGGATACGGTGATAAAAGTACAACCAGCCGAATTTTTTATCTCATCGCGCGAAAGTGCGCAGCTTAACAACCAGGAACTGAGTCAGCATATAAGTCGACTTAAACACAGAGGGATAGGTAACACGAAGGCCTTTGAGGATGAATATTACAAGCGCTTTTCGATGCCTTTGGCAGTATTTATCATGACCTTGATGGGTGTTTCCTTATCATCGAGAAAAGTTCGTGGCGGCATGGGATTGAATCTGGGAATTGGATTAGGACTCAGCGCAATTTACATCCTCTTTTCAACCCTGTCAACTTCTTTTTCAGTCAGCGGAGCCATGTCGCCACTCATGGCCGTGTGGTTACCCAACATTTTGTTTCTGGGAATTGGTATATACCTTTATCGAACCACACCAAAATAAATCAGCCTTAAATCCAACAACATGTATAAGATACTTGTAATCAATCCGGGGTCCACTTCAACAAAAATTGCTGTTTTTGGTGATGAAGAGGTGCTTCTGAGCAGTACTGTGAAGCATTCTACTCAGGAATTACAGAAATTCCGGAATGTTATTGATCAGTATGAATTCAGGCGGAATCATCTTCTGGAATACCTGGAAAAAGAAAAAATTGAATTAAGTGAAATCAATGTAGTAGTAGGTCGTGGAGGATTACTTCGCCCCTTACAATCAGGAGTTTACGAAGTCAATGAACGAATGATCAACGACTTGCGATTAGTATTGAATGGTGAACATGCCAGTAACCTTGGAGCCATTCTGGCTCAGGAAATTGCTCAAAAAATCCCCAATTGCAAAGCGTTTATTGCCGACCCGGTTGTTGTGGATGAGTTACAGGATGTAGCCCGCATCAGTGGCTTGCCACAGTTTCCGCGTCGTTCGTCGTTTCATGCTCTTAATCACAAGGCTATCGGACGCAAATACGCTGCCGACATGGGTATACCTTACGAATCGCTTAACCTTGTCATTGCTCACATGGGAGGTGGAATATCGGTAGCAGCACACCGTCAGGGGCGGGTAGTCGATACCAACCAGGCACTCGACGGCTTCGGTCCATTTTCGCCTCAACGGGCCGGAACAATGGATGCAGGAGCGCTGATACGGGTTATCTATGCGGGCATTTACGAACGTGAAGAGATTCAAAGTCTTCTCGTTGGCAAGGGTGGCTTAGTAGCGCATCTGGGCACTAACGATGTGAATGTAGCCTATCAGCTTGCCATCAATGGTGATTTTCATGCACGACTCGTTCTGGAAGCAATGGCTTATGGCGTAGCCAAAGAAATCGGTTCGATGCTGGCAGTGCTCGAAGGCAAAGCCGATGCTGTGATTTTAACCGGTGGTATAGCATACAATGAACTGGTTGTAAACTACATCACCCGAATGATTTCGCCAATCTGCAAAGTGGCAGTAGACCCTGGTGAAGATGAAATGAGAGCGCTGGCACAAGCCGGTTTACGGGTAATGCAGGGACTGGAAAACGTCAAGCATTATTAAACAGTTTTTGAAAAGTGAATTAGGGTGTTTCTGGCAGTAGAAACACCCTAATTAGTCGATCCTTAAAAATCCCATAAACATAAGATTATCAGTAAAATAAATCTTAAAAGCAGTGTGTATATCTGCACGTTTTAGTATCTGTGATGCATCAATCTT
>JANJXE010000447.1 GCA_024709185.1 Paludibacter sp. | reverse complement strand
TCTTCCGATCTAATCATATCGTCGAAGGTCGAAATAGTAACTCCCGACACTTTTGCTAATTGCTCCATATAGGTAATGAAACCGGCTGGGACCTCAACAGCCATTGCTTTATCAGGTCTCCAGGTTGGCAACATCTTTATTTCAAAGCCATCCTGCCGGGTTTTAATGTGGTGTTCGAGCGAATCGATCGGGTCATCGGTAGTACAAACCACCTGTACTTTGTAATGACGCATCAATCCACGGGCAGTAAAGGCCGGAGTAGCTAACAAAGCATTGCATTCGTCGTATATCTCGCGTGCTGTTTTCGGCGAAAGTAACTTTTCAATTCCAAAAGCGGTTTTCAACTCAAGATGAGTCCAGTGATACAAAGGATTACGCATTGTGTAGGGAACTGTTTCAGCCCATTTCTCAAATTTTTCGTAGTCCGAAGTATCTTTTCCGGTGATGTAGCGCTCGTTAATTCCGTTAGTTCGCATGGCCCGCCATTTGTAATGATCGCCCCCTAACCAGATTTCAGTTAATGTCTTAAACTGATGGTCGTTGGCAACCATTTCAGGTATTAAATGGCAGTGATAATCAATAATTGGCTGATGAGCTGCATGTTCATGGTACAATCGTTGAGCTGTTTCGGTCTGTAACAGAAAGTTGTGGTCTAAAAACGCTTTCATGATTTATATACTTGTAAAGTGATTATTTATACCTTGTTTTACTTAAAATTATGTTTTCGTGTGCGGCCACGAAGGTACAACATTTTTTTAAAACAGCATAGATTGGTCTAATTTAAATTCACTTTTAACTTTTTCTAAAGAAAAAATCCTGAAAAACAAACTGATTCAATTTGCATTTCAGGATTTCTGATTAGTTGATTAGATGAAACTAGTATTGTTCTCTTTCGTTGGGGAAATCGCCTGTTTTAACATCTTCTACATAATGCGCTACTGCTTCTTTCATGATTGCTTCGAGATTGGCATATTTTCGCAGAAAACGGGGAGAGAATTCATTGTTGAGACCCAACATATCATGCACTACCAGCACCTGTCCATCTACTTGTCCACCAGCTCCGATGCCAATTACCGGTATAAACAGTTCAGCAGCCACACGAGCAGCCAGTTTCGCAGGAATTTTTTCAAGCACCAATGCAAAACAGCCTGCTTCCTGCAACAAATGTGCATCGCGGATCAATTTTTCTGCTTCTTCATCATCCTGAGCACGAACTGCATACGAACCATATTTATTAATTGATTGGGGCATTAGTCCCAAATGTCCCATTACCGGAATACCGGCGCTCAACACTCGTTTGATCGACTCAATTACTTCTTCGCCACCTTCCATTTTCAAACAGTCGCCGTGTGTTTCCTTCATCACCCGGATGGCGGATGTAATGGCTTCGCGGGAATTTCCCTGGTAACTGCCAAATGGCATGTCGATTACAACCAGCGCACGCTTAACACCACGTACAACCGAAGTAGCCATAAAGATCATCTGATCCAGTGTCATCGGAAGAGTAGTTGCATTGCCACACATAACATTAGAAGCAGAATCACCTACCAGGATAACATCAATACCGGCACTGTCAATAATACTGGCCATCGTAAAATCATAGGCCGTTAGCATACTGATTTTTTCGCCCCGTTTTTTCATCTCAGTCAGGCGCTGGGTTGTCACCCTCCTGATGTTTTCATTATGTACTGACATATTTTTTATCTATTTTTGCAGTCGCAAAGATAGCTAATTAATTTTTCAAACAAAAAATTGGCTGTTCTTCCATTATTTTAAATTTGATTTTCGAATCCCTCAACATATGATTTCTATAGAACAACTCCGGGTTGAATTTGGCGGATCTCCCCTTTTTGATGACATAAGCTTTCTTATTAACCCGAAGGATCGTATTGCGCTGGTTGGGAAAAACGGTGCAGGCAAAACTACCTTGCTAAAACTACTTGCCGGAAAAATGTCGCCAACGAAGGGAACAATCTCTCTTCCCCGCGATCTTACCATTGGTTATCTTCCGCAACATATGATCCATAACGAAGGGACAACCGTAATGGAAGAAGCTTCCAGCGCTTTCGAACATATTCATGTGCTGGAAAAGGAAATTGAACAACTGGGTGTTGAATTAGCTACCCGAACTGATTACGACAGCGACGATTATCATCGGATTATTGACAGGCTAACACATCAGCAGGAGCATTTGCAGATCATTGGGAACGGAAACTACGAAGCTCAGATTGAAAAAACGCTGTTAGGACTCGGTTTTTTGCGCAGTGATTTTTCACGTCCGTGTAATGAGTTTAGCGGGGGATGGCGCATGCGTATTGAACTGGCAAAAATTCTATTGATTCGTCCCGATGTTCTCTTACTCGATGAACCTACCAATCACCTCGATATTGAATCGATTCAATGGCTCGAATCATTTTTAATTGGTTGTGGTAGTGCTGTTCTTCTGGTTTCACACGATAAAGCCTTTATCGATGCAGTTACCACACGAACCATTGAAATTTCACTTGGTAAACTATACGATTATGCTGTAAACTATTCTGAGTACATTAAATTGAGGAAAGAACGACACGAGCAACAAGTGCGTGCCTACGAAAATCAGCAAAAGATGATTCAGGATACAGAAGAATTCATTGAACGGTTCCGTTACAAAGCCACAAAATCGGTGCAGGTTCAATCGCGTATTAAACAACTCGATAAAATTGATCGGATTGAAGTAGATATGGAAGATACTTCAAGACTTAACCTGAAATTTCCCCCTGCACCGCATTCAGGAATTATCCCACTAGAAGTGGAACACCTTTCAAAAGCATATGGTGACCATTTGGTACTGGATAATATTGGGTTGATCATTAACAGAGGCGAGAAGGTTGCCTTTGTCGGGAAAAACGGGGAAGGTAAAAGTACCCTGGTGAAATGCATTATGAACGAAATTGAATATTCGGGGAAGCTGAAGTTGGGGCATCAGGTTAAAATTGGCTATTTTGCCCAAAATCAGGCATCCTTACTCGACGACTCGCTTACTGTATTTCAAACTATTGATTATGTGGCTGTTGGCGATATACGAACCAAAATAAGAGATATTCTTGGTGCGTTTATGTTTGGAGGTGAAGCATCCGATAAGAAAGTCAAAGTACTTTCAGGAGGTGAACGTTCGCGCCTTGCCATGATTCGGTTACTGCTCGAACCAGTAAATCTGTTGATTCTTGATGAGCCAACCAATCACCTCGATATGCGTTCGAAAGAGGTGTTGAAAGAAGCGATAAAGACTTTTAACGGTACTGCTATTGTCGTATCTCACGATCGTGAATTCCTGGATGGACTTGTTACCAAGGTGTATGAATTCGGAAATAAAAAAGTGCGGGAGCATTTGGGTGGTATTTACGATTTTCTGTTATTCAAAAAGATGGAAAATCTTAGAGAATTAGAGGTGAGTAATTTAGCTGTTAAAAATCAAAATTCTGATCATGCCCAAAAGCAAAGTTCGGAAAACAAACTAAACTACGAAGCCCGCAAAGAACTGAGCCGAAAGATACGAAAAGCAGAGAAAGAAGTGGAGGAGGCTGAAAAAGTCATTTCCTCGCTTGAACAGGAAATTTCCGCGATGGAAGCTAATCTTCAACAAGCTGAATTTGCTTCCGATCCTTCCTTTATTATGCGCTTACAAACAGTTCAACGCGATATGGAACACAAGCTCTACGAATGGGAATTACTTTGTGAGCAATTGGAAACCTTGAAAAACAATGAATAATGATGGGTACTCTATTTTTATTTCCTACCACACTTGGCGACTCACTGATTAGTGACGTTCTTCCCGATAGAAATACAAAATTGCTGGCTACAATTCAGCATTTTATAGTGGAAGATATCCGAACAGCACGGCGTTTTATTCGTAAATGCCTTCCTTTGGCTGCCATTGATGAAATGACTTTTTTTGTATTGAATCAACGCACCCGTGCGGAGGAAATCAGTTCCTTTTTACAGCCTTTAATCGAGGGTCATTCAGTAGGACTGTTATCCGAAGCAGGATGTCCGGCCATTGCCGACCCTGGGGCTGATGTGGTAGCGTTGGCTCAGGAAAAAGGCATACAGGTTGTGCCGTTAGTAGGTCCTTCATCCCTGTTACTGGCACTGATGGCATCGGGTTTCAATGGCCAGAGCTTTGCATTCAATGGTTATCTTCCGGTACAACTTCCTGAAAAAGTAAAAGTACTTAAAAGACTGGAAATTAAAATTTTGAATGAACATCAGTCGCAACTGTTTATCGAAACGCCTTACCGTAATACTAAAACGCTTACCGATATTCTGACTCATTGCTCTCCCGGACTTAAACTTTGCATTGCAGCTGATATTACCCTCGAAGGTGAATTCATCCATACCTATACTTTAAAAGACTGGAAATCAAGGATGCCGTATTTAAATAAACGTCCGGCGATTTTTATCTTATACAAATAAACTGCACAAATAAGTACGCTGTGTGCAGTTGTTTCGATAAATTTTTTACCTTTGCGTGATATTAAATATTTGGAAAACATGCACAAAGAAATCATCTTGCCTAAATTGACTCTCAAAGAGTTGGTTGAAAATGCAGTAAAGAATTTCGCAGAGCTACCTGCAGTTTCATTTGTTGAAGGAACTCCCATGAATTATTATGAATTCGGCAGGGAAATTGAAAGGATAGCTGATTTGCTTGCAACACTTGGTTTGCAAAAAGGAGATAAGGTGGCTTTGTTCAGTCACAATATGCCCAATTGGGTTGTTGCATTCTTTGCTGTAGTTTCAAAAGGTATGGTTATAGTACCTGTATTACCTGATTTTTCAGCTGAAGAAATTAAAAACGTACTTGATCATTCCGAAAGCAAAGTGTTGTTTGTAAGCGATAGGCTATCTTCAAAAATTGCTATGGATGCTGATCTTGTAAGCATGATACGCCTCGATGATTTTACGATAATCAGGGGAACTGTTCCGGTGATTCAGAAAAAATCTTCTAATCCCGATGTGCAGGAAGATGAGTTGGCTGCCATTATTTATACTTCCGGAACTACAGGGCGTTCCAAAGGTGTGATGCTTACACACAAAAACATAACCTTTGTTGCAGCTGGCTCCTTCTATGTGTTTCCTATCAATCATAATGATGTTTTTTTATCATTTTTACCTTTATCGCATACCTATGAAAATTCGATTGGAATGCTTTATCCGATTATGTACGGAGCTTCTGTTTATTACCTGGAAAAGCCGCCCACAGCTGCTGCTTTGTTACCGGCACTAGCTAAAATACGACCAACAATGATGCTGTCGGTCCCCCTGATTATGGAGAAAATTTTCAAAGTTCAGGTTCAGGGTAAATTTTCAAAGAATCATTTTGCATGGATGATTTATAAGACACCTGTTTTCAGAAAATTAATTCACCGCATTGCCGGGAAGAAACTGTATCAGACTTTTGGAGGCCGGTTGAAATTCTTCGGTATAGGTGGAGCAAAACTGGATGCAAGAGTTGAACGTTTTCTCAAAGAAGCACGGATGCCCTATGCAATTGGTTACGGACTTACTGAAACAGCACCTTTACTTGCGGGGGCTGCTCCAAACCAAAATAAACTTCAATCGACCGGATATGCTATTCGGGGGGTGGAATTGAAAATTCATGAACCGGATAAAAATGGCATTGGTGAAATCTGGGCTAAGGGTCCGAATGTGATGGTGGGCTACTATAAAAACCAGGAGGCTACCGATGAAGTTCTTACACCCGACGGATGGTTCCGTACTGGTGATTTTGGGAAATTTGACCGTCGTAAGCGATTATTTATCAAGGGTAGGCAAAAAAATGTGATAATCGGTGCCGGAGGTGAGAATATTTACCCTGAAGATATTGAATCTGTAATTAACAACAGTCATTATGTGCTCGAATCATTAGTTGTAGAAGAAGATGGATACCTAGTGGCCAAGGTGTTACTCGATATTGAAAACATAGAAAAACAATACGAACACCTGAAGACTATAATCGAAGAAAAGAAGGAGCAATACCACGAATGGATTGAACATCTGAAAAAGGATATCAATCACAAGCTCAATAAGAATTCTCAGGTTCGTAAAGTTGAAATTATGGATCAGCCGTTTGAAAAGACTGCTTCTCAGAAAATCAAACGGTTTCTGTATTCAAAACCACAGAAAAAGAAATAGAACAACTTAAAACAAACTCCCCTGAAAAATCAACGAATTTTTCAGGGGAGTTTTTATACGTTACTAATTGATTTTTACTAGTAAGCCAGTGTTACCCCAGCCTTGGTTGTAAAGCATTTATATGCTCTTTTCGTAAATGTTTAAGTGTATTATCGGGAACGTTCAATATCCCGTTGAGCTTCTTTTTCTTTCAGGGAATTACGTTTATCGTAGTTTTTCTTTCCTTTTGCCAGGCCTATTTCAATTTTAGCAAGTCCTTTTTCGGTAACAAAGAGTTTTGTGGGCACAATTGTAAATCCGGTTTCTTTGGTAGCTCTGGAAAGTTTACGCAGTTCACGACGGGTAAGTAACAACTTCCTGTCGCGTCGTACTTCATGATTGTTGTAAGTTCCAAAAAAATACGTGGCTATGTGCATGTTTTTTACCCAAAGCTCGTCTTTAATAAATGTACAATAAGTATCAGTCAGACTGGCTTTTCCGTCACGTATAGATTTAATTTCAGTGCCGAAAAGCTGTATGCCGGCTACCATTCGTTCCATTATCTCGTAGTCGAACGTTGCCCGTTTGTTTTTGATGAGTATGTTGGAGCTTTTTCGCATAGTTTCTATCAACTTCAGTTGGAAGATACAAAAGTACAACAAAAATCTCAACCACCTTTTATAAGCTCGTAAAATTGCTTTATCTTTGCTTATTAAATTGAAAAATTAAAATTCCAACTACTAATATGAATGGAGAAATTAAGTTAACGGTAGCAGGATTGGTTTACAATCAAAGTGTTGCCGGCACCTATGGACTGGTTTTATCTGAAGATGGTGGCAATCGTCGTTTTTCGGTAATGATTGGCGAACCTGAAGCTCAATCAATAGCACTTAAAATGAACAACCGTAAATCACCTCGTCCTCTTACCCACGATTTGATACTCACTTTGCTGAGTGTTTTTGGTGCACGCATGGAGAAAGTGTTGATTTATGAAATGATCAACGATGTGTTTTACTCGGAGCTGCACATGCGCAAAGGCGACATGGCCATGGTAGTGGACGCCCGCACGTCGGATGCGATTGCATTGGCAGTTCGATCTGAGTGTCCGGTTTTCATTAAAGAAGAAATAATGAATGTAGTTGCATTGGATGTTGACCCGGCTTTGAAAGACCTGGATAGTGGCGATACGGATGAAGAAGAAATCAGTGTTGATGCAGAACATATGAGTCAGGAAGAACTTGAAATGCTGTCGTTCGACGACTTACAGGAATTGCTTAACCTGGCAGTGATGGAAGAAAAATACGAATTAGCAGTGAATATCCGGGATGCTATTCAACACAAAAAGAATGCGCAAAATGAGGCCTGAAATGGCTTGTTTAATTGAAAAAAAAGTAGTAATTTAGCGTGATTTTTTTGAATAGCTAAAAACCCTGAAATAAAAATGGATCAAGAGAGAATTATTAAGGTGAACATCGACGAGGAGATGAAATCCTCGTACATCGACTATTCAATGTCGGTGATAGTTTCCCGCGCGTTACCTGATGTACGCGATGGTTTTAAACCGGTTCACCGTCGTGTGCTTTTCGGAATGAATGAGTTGGGCAACAACTCGGATAAACCTTACAAAAAATCGGCGAGAATTGTCGGAGAAGTGATGGGTAAGTATCACCCTCACGGCGATTCTTCAATATATGGTACCCTTGTGCGTATGGCACAGCCCTGGTCGATGCGTTACCCACTGGTCGATGGTCAGGGTAACTTTGGTTCAGTCGATGGCGATAGTCCCGCTGCAATGCGTTACACCGAAGCACGTTTGCAAAAGCTGGCAGAAGAAATGCTGGTAGATATAAACAAAGATACAGTCGATTTTCAACTTAACTTTGATGACACGTTGAAAGAGCCAACTGTTTTACCAACACGTATTCCCAATTTATTGGTAAATGGTTCGTCGGGTATTGCAGTAGGTATGGCCACGAATATGGCTCCGCACAATCTTTCTGATGTGGTGGATGCTATTGTTGCTTACATTGATGACCGGGAAATTGAAATCGCTGATCTGATAAAAATAGTAAAGGCACCGGATTTTCCTACCGGCGGTATTATTTATGGTTATGCCGGCGTTAAGGAAGCCTACGAAACCGGTCGCGGAAGGGTAGTTATCCGCTCAAAAGTCGACATTGAAACAGAAGCTTCAGGGCGCGATAAAATCATCGTAAACGAAATTCCCTATCAGGTTAATAAGGCCGAACTGATTCGCTCGATTGTAGGTCTGATTGAAGAAAAGAAAATTGAAGGTATTTCACATATCAATGATGAATCGGACCGTGAAGGAATGCGTATCGTGATTGATATTAAACGCGATGCCAACGCTTCTGTTGTACTCAATAAGTTATTCAAATATACCGCATTGCAATCGTCGTTCAGTGTAAATAATATTGCACTGGTGGGTGGCCGTCCACGGATGCTGAACCTGAAGGATCTGATTCATTATTTTGTTGAGCACCGCCATGAAGTGGTAATTCGCCGTACACGCTTCGAATTAAGTGAAGCTGAAAAACGTGCTCATCTTCTCGAAGGGTTTATGATTATACTTGATAACCTCGATGAGGCAATCCGCCTGATCAGGGAGTCGAAAACTCCGGAGGAGGCCCGCAACGCTCTGATGGAGCGCTTCGGCTTGTCGGATATTCAGGCCCGTGCGGTAGTTGAAATGCGTCTGCGTCAGCTTACCGGTATGGAACAGGATAAACTGCGTGCCGAATATGAAGATGTGATGGCCCTCATTGCTAGATTGAAAGAAATTTTAGAGAAAGTGGAGCTTCGCATGGCCATCATCAAAGATGAGTTGCTCGAAGTAAAAGCCAAATTCGGAGATAATCGCCGTACTGATATTGTATATGCTTCAGAAGAGTTTAATCCTGAAGATTTTTATTCCGATGATGAAATGATTATCACCATTTCCCGGTTCGGATATATCAAACGTACGGCTTTAGCTGAGTTCCGTGCACAGGGCAGGGGAGGAGTCGGTTCTAAAGGAAGCGATTCCCGCGATGAAGACTTCATCGAGTACATCTACCCCGCATCCATGCACAACACCATGATGTTCTTTACCCAAAAAGGTAAATGTTACTGGCTGAAAGTGTATGAGATACCAGAAGGTAGTAAGAACTCCAAGGGAAGAGCCATTCAGAATCTGCTGAATATTGAGCAGGATGACAAGGTGAATGCCTTCATCAGGGTAAAAGGAAGTCTGGATGATAAAGAATATATCAACTCACGCTATATTATTTTCTGTACGAAAAACGGTATCGTGAAGAAAACTTCGCTGGAGGCTTATTCACGTCCACGTGCCAACGGAGTTATTGCCATCAATATCCGGGAAGATG
>JANJXE010000535.1 GCA_024709185.1 Paludibacter sp. | reverse complement strand
GTTGTAAATAACCCCTTCTGTACCATTTGCGTAACCCGACTTGAAATTTCTATCCAAAGATGAATTCAGTGTAAAATGTACCTTCCCGGATAATTCCTGAGAGAAATTAGCCCTTGCGGAATAATTTTCATAGTTTGTTTTTATCATGATCCCTTCCTGTGACTTATAACCCAACATCACAGCGTAAGTATTCCTGTCTCCTCCACCACTGATGTCAATTCGGTAATCCCGGATCGCCGCATCACGAAGCATTTCCTGCTGCCAGTCAGTATCATACTGAATTGGCTTATCTCCATTGAAATAATCAGTATAAGCAGCCTTCTTTGATATTACATAAAAGTTTCCTTCTGTATCCTGATAAAAATTATATGCAGTTGGTTTGAATGATGTTGGTTTCCATTTCGCCTTTGGAACATAATTTAATGAAAAGAAGTAGCTTTTATCGACAAACTCTGCACTATTCATCATATCCATAAGGTTAACCGCTGTTTGCACACCTCCCATGGCATACATATTGACCCTGGTATGATCTTTTTTGCCCTTCTTTGTTGTGATTAAAATTACTCCATTTGCACCCCTTGATCCATAAATGGCAGTAGAAGAAGCATCCTTCAGGATATCAATTGATTCTATATCACCAGGACTTACATTGCACATATCGGCCAGAAAACCATCAATCACATACAATGGATTGCTATCACCACTTAGAGAAGTAGTACCACGAATGTTTATTGATTGTGAAGAACCGGGTGCTCCATCAGAAGAGCTAACTCTGACACCACTTACTTTGCCTTTTAGTACATCACCAATCGATAGCACCAACCGATCTTCAGCCACATCCGATTTTAAACTGGACACCGCGCCGGTAATATCAACCTTTCTTGTAGTTCCGTAACCCACTACAACTACTTCGCTTAACGATTCTACTGACTCTCTCAGAATTGCATTCAGGACTTTACCGGTAACGGGCAATTCAACTTTTTCATAGCCAATATATGAAAATATGATAATACCCTTAAATTCGGGAATCTCAAGTGTATACTTTCCATGCAAATCTGTAATTACACCCTTGTTTGTACCTTTTACAACAACCGACACTCCCGGTAAAGGGCTACCATTATTCTCCGTAACAGTACCGGAAATTTGAAGAGACTGTGAATTTGCTTTTATGCACAAAGCCATTAAAAACAACACTATCAGGTAGTGGAATTTCTTTGTCATGATTTTTTCTGTTTTTAGATTTAAAGTATTGTTAGTCTTAGTGTATTTCTAAGCTTTGTGTCGTACATAGGCCTTTATAGTCGCACATTGCGTTCCTTCGCTTTTACCATACGGACGAATGGTATATTCGCCTACTGCCGCCGGAACAATGAATGTTTCGGCATAGTGCACCAGAAAAGGTTGAAACGCGTTTGTAGGACTTTCCACCAAAGCTTCTGCTCCTTCTACCAGGTTCAGTACATTTACACTGTCGTTGGTTTGATGCAGTGTTTTTTTTGTAAACCAATGCCTGCGGGTTTCAATAAATTCGTTTTTGTGCAAACCGGTGCGTTCCTCACGCCAACCATCACCTTCAGCAATCAACTCTGTTTTATTAATCAGGTGCTCCTGACAATATTTTGTGTCACGTGTCCAGTCGATAACATTGGATCCGTGTTCGATATTGATAGCACGTGGCTCACCATCCATTCCCAGCCGGCCCCAATCGTATAACTTAAAAGTGAAAATATAAGGCGTAGCACTAATTTCCAGCACCATACCGTTTATTCCCGAACAATGAATGGTACCGTTAGGAATAAGGAAATGGTCGTGTTTTTTTGCGTTAAAAACATTTATGTACTTTTCGGCTTCAAACACTCCTCCGGTATCCTGAGCCTGCTGCAATTCATCTATCATTGCTTCGGAATCTATTCCTGTTTTTAAACCCAGGTACACTGTGGCATCGTCCTTAGCATCCAGCATATAGTAGCTTTCGTCCTGGGTATAATTCATTCCGAAGTTTTCGCGGATATACTGTGTGGTGGGATGTACCTGTAAACTCAGATTGCCTCCATCAATTGTATCCAGAAAATCGAATCGTATAGGGAACTCTTTGCCAAAACGAGACTCAACAGGCTCGCCCAGTAACTCTTTACTTTTGTAGAAAACCAGATTTATACTGGGCATCTCGAAAATTTCGTTTTTTATTTTGAAAAGCAAACTGTTTTCCTCAGGCACACCATCAAACGCCCATGCATAATTGGGCTTCGAAGGGTCGAGTCCGCATACATC
>JANJXE010000552.1 GCA_024709185.1 Paludibacter sp. | reverse complement strand
GCTCGATGTACAACACACGTGCGTTGGTTGCTATCAGTCCGCAGATTTGGAATCAGACCTGGTGGGTTGCTTCCGACCTTCGTCGTACACAGCTTGCTAAAAATGGTGCCACTGCTAAGCTATCCAATAAATACCGTGATGGAGCTACCTATACCGATTATACTCCGATACTCCGCTACGCTGAGCCTGTTCTCGATCTTGCTGAAGCGTATGCACGTAAGGGACAGGTAGGATTAGGACTGGCTGAGTTGAATAAAGTTAGAAACCGTGCAGTTACCACCGCATCTTTGCAACACACAGCTCAAACCATTACCAATGCAGCTGATTTGTTGACAGCAGTACTTCGTGAACGTCGTATCGAATTCCTGGGCGAAGGTCGTCGTTGGGCCGATATTCACCGTCTGCAGGCAGATCCTGTTCACACTACCAATGGTATTCCTGCAAAAGTGTTGAACTCAGGCATAACACTGGCCAACTATCCGGATGCTCCGGCTGGCTGGACCATGAGAGGATCAGATCTAACGGGATTCCCCTATAACGATAAACGATTCTTGTGGCCTATCCCACAGGAAGAGTTGCTGACTAATCCTACACTTAAGGAACAGCAGAATGCAGGATGGTAATTCTGAATGAATCGAAATGAATAAATAATCTATATTTATAGCAATTTTAACACAGGTCGTCTGAACTCAGACGGCCTGTGTTTGGTTAAATGGAAACGTAAACTGATAGAAAAACCTGCTAAAAAACATCTTTTTACTGCATATTAATCAAAAAAAATTTCAGAATTACATTTTATGTGTTGTATTATTAGATTTTATTTTTACTTTTGCATTTCGTGAAAAGAAATTAACAATAAAAAGAAACTTGAAGTTAAACAAAAAATGGTAAATTTATGAGAAAACTAACGTTCTTACTCGCCCTCTTTATAATGGGTGTGAGTGTAGTACTGGCTCAGACTACCTATTCCGGGAAAGTAGTTTCCGCGGAAGACGGGGAGCCAATTGTGGGGGCAACAGTGATGGTGAAAGGTACTACTACCGGTACGATTACCAATGCCGATGGTAACTTTTCGATATCCTTGTCAGGAAGTAACCGCACCCTGGTGATTACCTACGTAGGGATGAAATCGATGGATGTTCAGGCTACCCAGAATATGGTGGTGCGTCTGGAGGCAGACACTGAGGTTCTCGACGAAGTATTGGTAGTTGCTTATGGAACCACTACCAAACAGTCGTTTACAGGGGCTGCTGCCACTGTAAAAGGTGAAAAACTAACCAAAGGGGAAACCTCTAACATTACCAAATCACTTGAAGGAGCTATTGCCGGTGTTCAGATTTCCAGCTCTACCGGTCAGCCGGGTTCTTCGGCAGCTATCCGTATTCGTGGTTTAGGTTCTGTATCGGCCAACCAGGCTCCGCTTATCGTGGTGGATGGTGTGCCTTACGAAGGTTCGCTGAATACAATCGCTCCTCAGGATATTGAAACCCTGAACGTGTTGAAGGATGCAGCTGCCAACTCGATGTACGGAGCCCGTGGATCGAATGGTGTAATCCTTATTACTACTAAAAAAGGGGTGAAGGGTGAAACCAAAGTAAGTCTCGATGCCCGCGTGGGCGTAAACTCACGTGCAGTTCCTGCATACGATGTAATGACTGATCCGGGCGATTATTATGAGATGATGTTCGAAGCAATCCGCAACAGCCGGGTAGAAGGTGGTGAAAGCTATTTCAGCGCTGGTAATGCAGTTGCAAACACGCTCATTTCCAATTATCTTGGATATAACATCTTTAGTGGTGTGGCTGATAACGAATTGATTAATCCGTTTACCGGCCAACTTAATCCGAATGCTACCACCCGTAAATGGAACGACAGCTGGCTTACCGATCCGTTCCGCAATGGTGCAAAACAGGAATATAACCTTTCTGTACAGGGAGGTAATGATAAAACATCAGCGTATATGTCGGCTTTCTACCTGAACGACCAGGGTTATGTAATTAATTCTGACTTTAGTCGTCTGGGTGCCCGTGTGAAAATTGATCAAACCATCAACGATAATATCAAAGCGGGTATGAACGTTTCGTATGCTAAAACTACCAGCAATTCTCCAATTGGTTCTACTGGTGGTACAGAGTATTCGAACATTTTCAACTTCTCACAGAATGCTGCTCCGATTTATCCTATTTACAAGTATGACCTTGCAACCGGTGCTAAAATTCTGGATGGAAAAGGTGTTCACATGTACGACTTTGGATCGGTGAACTTCGAAAACGGAGCTCCTTCGACCAAAACCCGTGCGTATGCC
>JANJXE010000405.1 GCA_024709185.1 Paludibacter sp. | reverse complement strand
ATTTCCATTAAACGAAACCGGCGACTGATCGGTATTCACAGTTTGACGGTATTGTTTACCTGTTATGTCGTAAACCCGGTTGGTCACAAGGTCGTCTTTCACCATATTAGCCGATACCCAGGTACTAAACGAAGAAAAAGTTTTACTGTTAAAACGACTGTACATCAACCTGAAGTAATTGAAAAAAGCTGGATTTAAAGCAGGATTTCCAACGGTTTCAACCATTAGGTTCGTATTGTTCTTTACCGGTTGAAGCTGGTTAATGGTGGGTTGTTCGGTACTTCCGCGGTAATCGACACGTAGAAATTCCTTTTTGCCAAAGTTATACTGAAAACGGGCGTTCGGTGCAAAATTGAACACATCGTTGCGAACATCACGCACATCGCCGTTACCATAATAGGTCAGACTATGCGTTTGCGACGGTTCACCCATCACACCGAGCATCAGGTTATACTCTTTTCCGGTGTATCGGTAATTGAGTTCCATGGTTTCCCTGTAAAAAATATTTTTAAAGTTATTGCTGTATTCTGCCACAAAATCGGTGTACAAATCCGGATTAAACTGAAAATAGGCCGTCAGATCATCGGATGCATACTGATCCTTAATGCTGGTTTGCGAATTGGAGCTGAACGAAACAGAGGCTTCGAGCATATTGCGAATATTCCAAAGCGGTTCAATAAATGAGATACGGGCATCAAAATTGAATCGATAGGAACTGTTGTTGGTGTACTGGTTGATCAGCTCCGACGGTTTTGCTGCTTTGCGGGAAATATTGGTCGCAAAATTAAAATTCTCGCTATCGCTTTGAACAAAACGAAAATTCAGGCTGGTGGTAAGGTTGCGCCCCTTGCGACTAAGCAATTTACGACTGAGAATAAGCCGCATTCCGGCCGATAGAGAATTCGACAATGAAGAAAGATTCGCATTGCCGAAGCTTGTGGTATCACCATTTTGCAGGTATTCATATTCCTTATACGAGTCAGAACTTCCCTGTTTGTAATTGATAGAAGGCTGAAGAATCAATGTTGTAAGACTATCGGGTTTCCATTCTGCTTCGAGACGTAAATTGGCTTCATAGCTATCGCTGTTAACCAGATTGTAAGTCGAATCGTTGAAAATCGAGTTTCTAAGATAACTTTCTTTGGTAGAGCGGGTTTCACTCACATTATTGGAATGATTAAACGAACCATCACCTCCGATTTTGAAACTATCGTTTATGATGGTATTGTTATTCACACCCAGGTTTTGCGTGGCAGTAATTCCGTTGTTAGCACCCCAGTTTCCCCTCCCTCGTCTGCTTCTTGCAGTATTAACATTATTTGCTCCGGCAACGATGGAAGTTTGTGCGTCGTTATCCATAATGTTAAGGTTGGCATTGGCATCGTAGCGTAGCAATTTTTCAGTATCGGACCCCGCACCTCCAGCTACACTGCCAAAAACACCTTTCCTACGATTCGATTTGGTGGTAAGATTGATAATTCGCTCGGTATCACCATCTTCGAAACCAGTTAGCAAGGCCATATCTGACTTTTGTTCCAGCACCTGAATTTTTTCTATCATCTCAGCGGGTATATTTTTGGTGGCCATTTCCGAATCTCCATCAAAGAATTTTTTGCCATCAACCCTGATTTTCTTCACTTCCTGTCCATTAACAGTAATCTTACCATCCGCGGTAACTTCCACACCGGGAAGACGTTTCAGCAAGTCTTCCACAACGGCATTTTCCTGCACCTTAAATGCGGTGGCGTTATATTCCAGGGTATCGCCCTTCACCACCAACTGGGCCGCAGTTCCTTTTACGTCCACTTCCCTGAGTAGTTTTACATCTTCTTTTAATTGAATATTCCGGAGGATAATGTCGCGACGATCCATAGTTATTTTCTCATGATGTTCAAGATAGCCTACTGAACTTATTACCAGGGTGTAGTTACCCGGACGGATTCCTGAAAGGTTAAAATAGCCTTTGGAATTGGTTTGAGCTCCCTGAACCAGGGCCGAATCCGAAGCATTTAACAAACGCACAGTAACCATCTCCAGGGGCATCCCGTTGGCAGCGTCGAAAACGGTGGATTGAACAGAACGTTGGGAAAAGACGAATGAAAACGAACTCAACAGCAAGAGAAACAGAACTTTGTACTTCATCACGGAAATTTTAAATAAAAAAAGACCCTTAGTTGGACCAGTGAGAGTAAAAAAGGTTTAACCTATTCGCTCAATTTTCTGAAATTTTCGTGTACCTTTGTCCACCGGATAACAAAAAGTGCCCCTATGATTCTAAACTACATTTGGATAGGTTTTTTGCTGATTGCCTTTGTTATTGCCTGTTTTCAATGGCTGGTAAATGGAAATCTGACTCTGTTTACCGATTTGCTCAATTCCACTTTTGCCTCTGCCAAAACAGGCTTTGAAATTTCGCTGGGACTCACAGGGGTGCTCTCGTTGTGGCTGGGAATAATGAAAATAGGCGAAAAAGGAGGAGTAATAGCCTTTTTCTCACGCATCGTTGCTCCTTTCTTCTCAAAGATATTTCCCGATATTCCTAAAAATCACCCGGCTATGGGGAGTATTTTCATGAACATTTCGGCCAATATGCTCGGGCTCGACAATGCCGCCACGCCCATGGGACTCAGGGCCATGAAAGAGCTACAGGAGATCAACCCGGATAAGGAAAAAGCATCGAACCCTATGATTATGTTTCTGGTGTTGAATACTTCAGGGCTCACGATTATCCCAATTAATATCATGGTGTACCGGGCACAAATGGGAGCAGCCAATCCATCTGATGTGTTTCTTCCAATTTTGCTTGCTACCTTTTTTTCCACCCTGGCAGGTCTCGTTTCGGTTGCGATCATGCAAAAGATTAATCTCTTTCAGCGGTCAATTATGGTGACCCTGGGGATTCTTATCGCTGGAATTTTTGGATTGATGCACCTGATCAGCCAACTACCCCGGGAAGAAATGGCGCTTTGGTCGAATTTTGCCGCAGCATTCATTTTAATGTCTATCATTGTTTCGTTTGTAGTCATGGCCATGTTGCGTAAAATCAATGTTTTTGAGGCATTTATCGAAGGTGCTAAAGAAGGGTTCAATGTAGCTATCGGCATTATCCCTTACATGATAGGCATTCTTGTAGCAATAGGATTATTTCGGGTTTCGGGTGCTATGACGATGATAGTAGACGGAATACGGGCAATTGTGGAATTGACAGGTATTAACTCCGACTTTACCGATGCATTACCTACGGCCTTAATGAAGCCTCTCAGCGGCAGTGGTGCACGTGGAATGATGATTGATGCGATGAAGACATTCGGGGCTGACTCCTTTGTAGGACGACTGTCGAGCATCATTCAGGGTTCCACAGAAACTACCTTTTACGTATTAGCCGTCTATTTCGGATCTGTTGGCATTAAAAATTCACGCTATGCGCTTGGATGCGGGCTAATTGCCGATTTAGCCGGAGTTATTGCTGCCATAGTAATTGGTTACCTCTTCTTTTTTTGAAATAAATGATACAATTCTTAAACGAAAATACTGATTTGCCAGCTTTTAATGCTGCACAGGTTCGCAACTGGATTCAACGGGTAGCAGTACTACACGGTAAAACAGCCGGCGATATCGCCTATTTATTCTGCGACGATGCCAGGATACTGGAAGTCAATAACCAGTACCTGCAACACGATTACTATACCGACATCATTACCTTTGATTACTCAACAGGAAAAGTTATTTCCGGAGATATATACATAAGCGTGGACACGGTGGAAACCAATGCTTTACTGTACAATTGCACCTTCGACAAAGAACTATACCGGGTGATTATTCATGGAATTCTGCATTTATGTGGCTACGACGACACAGATGCTGAATTACAGCTAAAAATGACTGAACTTGAAAATGAAGCCTTGCAGATGCTGGAAGCTGCCAACGATGGAAATTAACCATTTCAATGCTTATGCAATAAATTGTTAAATTAAACCCCTGCAAACCAGTTAATCTTTTCACATTGAAAGATAATCATTACTTTTGTTGCTGCTTTGCATGCCTGATGGATACTTAAATGAAAAGAATGCCGTTAATACTTTCTGAAATTCATTTTAAAGTTTAACAATGACGCATTTTTTCAGGTATATCGTTTTGCTGGCTATCTTCGTTGTGAGCAGAATAGCTGCTCCCGCACAGATGATTTACACAACTGAAGCCGGCTTTTACGGGGGAGGTTCGTATTTCACGGGCGATGCCAACAAAGCTGTATCTGCAGGTATGCAACAGGATTTTGGCTTGACACTACGGTATGTTTTCAATCAACGGATAGCGTTACATGCCGATTACCATCAAACCACTGCTGCAGGTTCGTTTGCCAGCAATTTACCGGGCTTATTTCCCGGCACTTTGCAGGTCGAAAACCCGCTGAGTTTATTCGATGTTACGATGGCCTTTAATTTTTTCGATTATGGTTATCTGGAACATGTGATGTACAGCAGCAATATTACGCCGTTTCTCTTTGCAGGCATCGGTGGTGTGTTGTATCCGGAGGCAACCGGCGAAAGGTGGGGCTTTACTCTTCCTTTTGGTATGGGGATGAAAGTGCGTTTGTCGCCCAGGCTGCACCTGAATGTACAGTGGACACACCGCCTTTTTGCGGGTTCCGATCGTATCGAAGGAAGGGATGAAATGAACAACCCTTTGCAGCTGAACGGTAGTAACTGGCTGAACAACGACAACTCAGGCAGTGTGAGTATCGGAATAAGCATCGGCCTTACGCAACGCAACTGCAAATGTCAGAATTATCAGTGAGAACTTTAAATAACACAATGTCGTCGAACAAAGAAAGTATTGATTTATCCCGATTGCCTGCACATGTAGCCATCATAATGGATGGAAATGGCCGATGGGCAAAAGAACAGGGACAGCCACGGGTGTTCGGCCACAGAAATGGTGTTGAGTCGGTGCGTGCTGTCACCGAAGCAGCTGCCGAATTAGGCATCAACTACCTTACCCTGTATGCTTTTTCTACCGAAAACTGGGGAAGGCCAGCAGAGGAGATTGATGCACTGATGAATTTATTAATCGATGCCATCGAACGGGAAACTCCTACCCTTCAAAAAAACAACGTCCGACTGCTCACAATTGGCGACACGAATCGTCTGCCTGAGAAAACCCGC
>JANJXE010000391.1 GCA_024709185.1 Paludibacter sp. | reverse complement strand
GTATACTTCCTATATTGATCTGGAATCGGCGCCAACTGCCCTGAAATATGAAAATCGCTGGACAGAAAAGGAAAACAATCCGAATTCGTTGGTTCCCCGCCCGGGAAGTAAAAATATTGCCAACTGGTGGTACTCCGATTACCGTAATCACAATGCTTCGTATGTACGACTTAAAAACTTGTCGCTGGGATATAATGCTGGTAAAGAATTGCTTAAAAAAACCGGATTGAGTCAGTTGCGGGTATATCTGGCAGGAACTAATCTTCTTACATTGAGCAGCCTTTCAAAATATGGTGTCGATCCTGAAGCTCCTGAAGGGACACCTGCATATTATTATCCTCAGCAACGTACAATTAGTTGTGGTTTAATGTTGAGTTACTAAAAAACATATTATCAAATGAAAACGATCAACTATATATTTTCACTACTTGTAGTATTGAACTCAGTTTCGTGTACCGACGATTTGCTCGACAAACAACCACTCGACCGATACACCGATGCTGTGGTATGGGACGACCCTGCACTTATCGATGCGTTTCTGCTTTCGCAGTATGCTTACACTCCTGTAATGATAAACGATGCAACCACCATGTTTTCCAGTTGGGAAGGTTCGCCGTTGAATCGAGATCCACGTTCCAGTAATCTGAGGTTCTGGTTTGGAAATAGCGCCCAGACATTTGGACCGGGTCTGAGTATTGAAATTTCGGATGAAGCTAAATATACATCCGGGGCCTGGGCTAATGTAGTGCCTGAAAAAGCCTGGGGTATCAGTCCGGACGGTGGTATGATGGAGTGGTGGGAAAATGCATATTATACCATTCGCAACCTGAATGAATTTATACAACGTGTTCCGGGTTCTCCTCTTGGAAGTGCCATCAAAGAGACGCGTATTGCCGAAGCACGTTTTCTCAGGGCATATTGCTATTTTGCCATGGTGAAACGGTATGGTGGTGTACCCCTGCTGACTGAGGTACCGGATATGAATTCTCCCGATAGTCTTTTGTATCCTTCACGTAAAACCGAGCAGCAGTTATGGGATTTTGTGCTGAACGAAACCCGTGAAATTGCAGCGGTGTTACCATCGGTTCAGGATGATTATGGTCGTGCAACCCGTTGGGCTGCTCTCTCGCTCCACAATCGTGCCGCATTGTAT
Source organism: Paludibacter sp. (assembly GCA_024709185.1). GTDB lineage: Bacteria > Bacteroidota > Bacteroidia > Bacteroidales > Paludibacteraceae > Paludibacter. The sequence goes on along the minus strand of JANJXE010000391.1, from coordinate 10,735 downwards.
GCAGGAAGTGTTGCAAAATATGGAGAACTGAGTGCCAACCGACTTACCGGTATTCCGGGTGAGTTGGCAGATAGTTATTTCACAATGGCTTACGAGGCAGCAAATGAGATTATCACTCAGGGTCCGTTCGATCTGTATCAGGCTGATATCAAAGGAAATGATCCGAAATCGCGTATACAGAATTTTAAAAATGTTTTTTTGGTAAAACGAAATGTCGAAACCATTATGGCCAAGCAACATGGCGGACAAAGTTTCGATCCGGGTGGAGGAACTACTACCTGGTCGTGGGATATCTGTCAGGCACCACGCCCATCGGTATGGGGGCAGGGCAATTATCAGGCTCCTTACCTGGAGCTGGTGGAGGCGTTTGAATACATTGATGGCCGGCCCGGTAAACTCGACCGTGACTATGTGCAGTCGAAATTATGGACCATGGATGAATTATGGGCTAATAAAGATCCGCGCTTTTATGCTTCCATCTGGACCAACGGTACTCCATGGCGTGATGCAGTTGGTAGTAACTTTGGAAAAGATACTGTGAATTTTCACCGTGGTCTCATTAAACCAGATGGTAAAATGCTTACTTCATTCAGTGAATCGTATAACGGAATGCCTGCAGTAGGCGATCAATCGTTTTTTCATGCTTCTACAGGTATTATTAATACTGGTTTTGGCATTATGAAATATCTCGATCCAACGGCTAATAATATGATTTGGCTCATGGAATCGCGTACTGATTATTCCATTTTCCGCTTTGCAGAAACGCTTCTGAATTTTGCGGAAGCTGCTTTCGAGCTAGGACGGACCAGCGAAGCGCTGACTGCAGTAAATCGTATTCGCAGTAGGGCTGGTGTGCCTGCTCTGACGTCGATTACGATGGAGAAGATTCGACACGAACGCAGAGTGGAACTTGCATTTGAGAATCACCGGTACTGGGATCTTCGTCGCTGGCGCACAGCTGAGGCCGACCTTACCCGTTCGTTTAGTGGTGTGCAATACGTGCTCGATTATTCGACGAGAAAATATAAAGTTTTAATTTTTGACGATATCGATGGAGATCAACGGCCAACTTTTCCAGCCAGATGCTATTATTTCCCGATTACAAAAGCACGTATCAGTCAGAATAAAAACCTTATTGAGAATCCCGGATATTAATTGATATAACAGTAATGAATTACGCATGAGAAAAATCATTCTTCCAATCCTGGCGATCCTGTTCACAGGGCACCTGAGTCCGCTTATAGCTGGTTTATTACAACCCGTTGAATTAAGGTGCGAATACCTGCCCAATCCAACTGTAGTGGATGTGTTGAATCCGCGCTTAAGTTGGATAAACGAGGCTATTGAGCCAACAAATGGTTTGTCGCAGGTTGCGTACGAAATACAAGTTGCAGGTACGTTGGATCTTCTTCGTGCTAATAAAGCTGATTTCTGGAAAACAGGAAAAGTGAAAAGCAGTCGGTCTACACTTATTCGCTATGCAGGCAGAGCACTTCAATCGCGTGATGAATGCTGGTGGCGTGTACGAGTATGGGATGTGCGCGGAGGAAGGTCGGAATGGAGTGCACCTGCGCGTTGGCATATGGGTTTGCTTCAGCCTTCCGACTGGAAAGCGAAGTGGATTGGTGCGCCCTGGCAGGGCGAGGCCGGTCTGAAACCGCTGGTGGAAGCGCTGACTCATCCTGCTCCGTTGCTGCGTAAACAATTCAATGTACCGAAAAAGATAAAATCAGCATTTTTGTATACCACGGGTTTGGGTTATTTTGAAGTCTATTGCAACGGGCACAAAGTGAGCGACGATGTGCTGGTTCCAAATCAATCCTTATGGGGAAAAAGGGAGGATTTGCACAACTATGGAATTCCGGTTAAGGATAATTTTACTGAATACCGCGTTTTTTATCTGTGTTACGATCTGACCAACGAACTTCAACAGGGTAAAAATGCGTTAGGAGCAATCCTTGGTAATGGTTTTTATAATTCTCCTTCCCGATGGGTGTTGTCGTTCGGAACACCCCGCTTTTTGGCGCAACTGGAAATTACCTATACCGATGGAACCACAGAAACTATTCTCTCCGATGATAGCTGGAAGGTTGAGAAGGGTCCAATCGTATCCGATATGCTGTACGAAGGTGAACATTACGATGCGCGACTGAAATATCCGGGTTGGAATACTGCCGGTTTTGATGATTCGAACTGGAAGAATGCTGTTTACAGAAAGGCGCCCGAAGGAAAAATGAAAGCGCAGATGTCGTTTTCCGATAAAGTGATGGAACAGTTTAAACCAGAATCGATTGAACGGCTGGCGAATGGCAGTTACCGGGTCGATTTCGGAGAAGAAATAGCTGGTTGGGTACGCTTGTCGGGAATAAATGGCAAGGCTGGTCACCGTATTCGTATTCGTTACCTGAGCGAATCGTTAAATGGGGATAATAGTTATACGCTTAGTGGTAAAGGTAATGAAAGTTATGCTGCGCGTTTCACCTGGTTTGTTTTCCGTACTGTGGAAATTGAAGGCTGGCCGGGTGAACTTACCAGCGATAACCTGATGGCTGAAGCGGTATATACTGCTGTTGGAACGGTTGGTGAATTTGCTAGTTCAAATCCATTGTTTAATAAGATAAATAAAATCTGGAAGCGAACCCAACTCGATAATATGCATGGTGGCATCGCGAGTGATTGTCCACACCGCGAACGAAATGCCTATACCGGCGACGGACAGGTAGTGATGTCGACCGTCACCCATCATTTTGATGTAGCAGCATTTTACAAAAAATGGATTGAAGATATTGCCGGGGCGCAGGATAAGACTACCGGATATGTTCCGAATGGAGCCCCCTGGCAACCCGGTTGTGGAGGTGGTGTTGCATGGGGAGCGGCCATTGCAATTATGCCCTGGGAATTTTATCAGGTATATGGCGATGCAGATATTCTGGCGTATACTTATGAAGGGATGAAAGGATATCTGAACTACATGAGCCAATGGGTCGATAAAAGAGGTATCATGCATCAGAAAGCACCCGACGCTAATCAACCGCACGAATGGATGAACCTTGGAGACTGGTGTCCGCCGGGTAAATTCCCGCCCACCGAGCTGGTACATACATTTTACTATTGGCTATGTACCTACAATACTGGTCTTAGTGCACAGGTGCTTGGTAAAACAGCGGAATCAATACAATTACTGGCTAAGGCTTCTGCTACCAGAGATGCCTTTATAAAGCAGTTTTATTCTTCCGAAGAACGTACATTTGGGAAATACGGAGCCAATATATTTGCGCTCAAAATGGGACTCCCCGACAGTATCCGTCAGCGGGTGGTTGCAACCGTGGAAACCGATATGAAGGAAGCGGGCGGGCATCTCGATACCGGAATTTTTGGTACACGATATCTTTTTGAAACGTTGGCAGCCAATGGTTTAAATGAATTGGCTTATGAAGCAATGAATAAAAAAACCTTCCCCGGTTTTGGCTACTGGATTCAGTTAGGTGCTACAACTACATGGGAGACATGGATTGGAGAGTATTCACGCAATCACCCTATGTTTGGTGGCGGTTTAGTTTGGTTGTATCAGAATCTGGCCGGAATGACGCCTATTGAAGCAGGTTACAGGAAAATTCAATTCAAGCCTCAACCTGCCGGAGATATGGAATATGCATCGTATTACAAAACCACTCCCTATGGCAAAGCCGGAATTGACTGGAAACGTACAGCAGATAAACTTCAATTAACTATAACAGTGCCTGTTGGAAGTAAAGCTGTAGTTTATGTTCCATCGGTCGATGATACTGAAGCAAAACACCAACAACAGGCCAATCGTTTTCTTCGTTTTACGGGTTTGCGGGATGGCTATGCAGTCTACGAAGCAGAGTCGGGTACTTATAAATTAAATGGTAGCCTTCCTGTAAAGAAAGAAACACCGGCACTAATACCCTATCCTGCAACTATACAGCTAAATGAAGGTCATTGCGATCTTACTGCCGGAATAACAACGACAGAAAACAGCCTGTTAGCTGATCAGTTGTATGAAATGATGAAACAGGAAGCAGGAATCGCTAAGAATCCGGGCGGAGTATCTGTTTCGTTTGTGAAGACGGAAAGCAGTAAGAATAAGGAAAGTTATATGCTGGAGATACAGTCCGATAAAATTCTTATTTCAGCTAATTCAGCTGCCGGACATTTTTATGCATTACAGACTCTCAGACAGTTGCTGAAGAATAAACAACTGCCATGTGTTCGAATCGATGATAGTCCTGCTTTTGGATGGCGTGCCTTTATGTTGGATGAAGCAAGGCATTTCCACGGTAAAGAAACAGTGAAAATGTTGTTGGATGAAATGGCCCGATTGAAAATGAATACCTTTCACTGGCACCTTACCGATGATGCCGGATGGCGCCTTGAAATTCCGGGTTATCCCTTACTTACTGAAATTGGAAGTCGTCGTGACAGTACTCAGATTGCAGATCCTGATCTTCAGTCACCCGGTGAAACAGGAAATCCTGCCTACGATGAGTTTCTTAGAAGGTATCAGAGTAATAAATTCGACTCTCAACCTCACGCAGGATATTATACAAAGGAGGATATACATGAAATCGTGCAATATGCTGCTGATCGTCATATTCAGATTGTACCTGAAATCAGTATGCCGGGACATGCTTCGGCAGCTATAGCTTCTTATCCCTGGCTCGGAACTACGGGTGCAACGATAAAAGTGCCGGTGCGGTTTGGTGTTATGACCGAAGTATACGACCCTTCTTCACCCCGTGTTATGCAGTTTTTAAAGGATGTTCTTCGTGAAGTTAGTCAGTTATTTCCCGGTAAGTATATTCACATCGGGGGAGATGAAGTAAAATTCGATGCCTGGCAACAATCCGAATCGGTAAAACACTACATGCAGAAGCACAACCTGCAAAATTACCGGGATGTACAGGTTCATTTTACCAACGAAATATGCAGGTATATAGAAAACGACTTAGGAAAAAAAATGATGGGGTGGAATGAAATTTTAGGCATAAATGCTCACAACTGGGCCCGTGCAACGCCCGATGCTACTCATCAGTTATCAAAAGAAGCTGTAGTGCATTTCTGGACCGGAAACATGGGTATTTTGAAGTATGCGCTCGATAATTCGTACACAGTTGTTAATTCCTATTCCGACGATACTTACCTCAACTACTCCTATGATCAGATTCCCCTCAAACGATCGTACGCATTTAATCCTGTGCCGGAAGGATACAACAAAAACCAGATTTACGGCATTGGTTGTCAGTTGTGGACCGAATGGATCCGAAATCGCAGCGATATTGAATACCAGGTTTTTCCACGCATAGCAGCCTATGCAGAGACAGCATGGACAAATCAGGAAGAAAAATCATACAACCGCTTTCTGGATGCATTGGAAGTGTTGAAAAACAGATGGAAACGAATGGGCTATAATTTGCCTGCTGAATATTAATACAAGTAAATTTGAAATACAATGAATAAGTTTTTTTTAATTGCCTTTTGTGTGGGAGCGGTGGTGTTAGGTGCATGTGATGACCCGGAAGAGAAGCCTCAACCACAACCTGAAGAAAAAAGTTATGATGTAATGGGTATTCAGGAGATTCCTGTTGGGCTGTGGGTGACTCCTCCCAATGGTTTTCAGAATACCGCTGAGTTTGCGCGTATTCGGGAAGCAGGTATGAATTTCGTAAATGGTTTTCATTATTTTGAAAACAGTAACCTGAAGATTATGCAAACGCTCGATTTTTGTCGGGAGAATAATCTGAAATACTTTGCCAATAAGGCAGTAGTTGCCGACGATATTCATAAATATGCCAATAAGCCGGATGAAACCCTGCTGAAGAAGTTCACAGACGGAATTAAACCCTACATGAATCATCCGGCATTTGCCGGAGAATTGTTAATTGACGAACCGGGAAAACCGTTATTTTCGGCCCTGGCCAAGTTCACACAGGCCTTCGAAAAAGCCTATCCCGACAAACTCTGGCATGTTAATTTATTCCCTATGTATGCAACCGGTGGAATTCAGGCCCCCAGTTATGCTGATTACATAAATAACTGGATGGTTGACATGAATCCTAAGTTTGTTTCATACGACAGTTATCCGCTGTTAACTGATGGAAAGATTATTAACGACTATTATCACAACCTCGATCTGATTCGTTCAAAAACCAGGTTTAAGAAAATCCCATTTTGGGTATTTATTCAGACCTTGTCGATTCAGGGAACTCCGGGCGTCTCAAACAAGCGCGAACCCTCAGAGGCCGATATTCGATGGCAGGTTTGGGCAAGTCTGGCATTCGGGGCAAAAGGTATTCAGTATTTCACTTATTGGACACCGGGTGGAGGCACCGAACAGTTCGGGGACGCACTCATTACTGTGGATGGAAAGAAAACAGTACGGTACGATTATGTTAAAAAATTAAATGCCGATTTCAAAGAAATAGGTAAAATATTGCTTGAATGCCACGCCGAAGGAGTTATTCAGACAGCAGCGAACCCTTATCAACTTCACTCACCATTAAACAGTTTCGGTCCTGTGTTGGAGGTTACCGGCGACGATGCCATCACAGGTTGCTTTACCTCTACCGATGGTAAAAAGAAGTTACTGATTCATCCTTTAATGCCGGAGAAAAGTGCAAGGGTAAAACTTCAACTCCAGAATACAACTCAGGTTAAAGTGTGGAGAAATGCTCAGTCCGGCACCGTACAGGTAAGTAACCAACAACTGGAACTGACAATTGAGAAAGGTGAAGCTGTCTTTATTGAATTTTAAACCGGTTTAGCAATGAGAATTTTATTTTTACTTTTAGGTGGGCTTCTTTTAAGCTTACCGCTTTCGTCGGGTCGTTATACTATCCTTCATCCCGATAAATTTCCAATTGGAATGTGGGTCACACCTCCCGATTCGTTTCGCACCGATTTTCAGTACAAGAAAATGGCGGAGAGTGGTTTAACCTTTGTAAATGGGTTTGCTCATTACGAAAACACTCCCGATGAGGTAGTACAAGCACTGGATTTGAGTGATCGGCATAATCTCCTGTATTTTGTAAACCGGAAAAGTACTCATTATGCAATTCAGAATTACGATCAACTTCAACAGATACCGGAAGAGTTTGTCACCGGACTGAAATCTTTTGCCACACATCCTGCATTTGCCGGAGAACTGTTGATTGATGAACCCGGTAAACCACTGATGAAAAGTGTAGCGGCATTTGTGCGTAGCTTTGAAGCAAACTTCAGCACTAAGATGTGGCATGTTAATTTGTTTCCAACCTATGCTACCGGTGGTATTCAAACCCATAATTACGAAGATTATATTGATACATGGTTGGCTGAAGTAAATCCACCCTATTTATCCTACGATAGTTATCCTTTGCTTACTAACGGAGAAATTATTGATGATTATTACTACAACCTCGATTTGATACGGAGTAAGGCGCTAAAGGCAGGCATTCCTTTCTGGACCTTTATCCAGACTCTGTCCATAGCTCAAACACCAGGTGTACCCGATAAACGGGAACCATCGAGAGAGGATATTCGCTGGCAGGTGTGGTCGAATTTAGCATTGGGAGCTAAGGGAATTCAGTATTTTTGTTACTGGACTCCCGGGAGTGCTACCGAAGTGTTTACCGATGCGATGATTGATCGAAATGGAAATGAGACAGTTCGCTATCAATATGTAAAAGAATTAAACAGGGAAGTACAGGTAATTGGCCGTAAATTGCTAAAGAGTGATCCTGTGGGTGTAATCCAAACGGCTGCCCGACCTTATTCATTGTACGACGAGGCACTGAAATCGTTCGGGCCCGTTAAGGCCTTGAAGGGAGATGACCATATTGGAGGCTGTTTTTTTGACGAAAATAAAAATGTACAACTGCTCTTAACTCCTTTACAACCTGATAAAGGTGCTGAGATAGAAGTGTTGCTTATGAACAAGAAGGGAACTGTTAAAGTTACTCAGGGTACTGTAGAGCGAAAAATGAAGTACCGCAACGGTGGTTTGAAGTTTAGGTTAAATGCCGGTGATGCAGTGTTGGTCGAATTCCCGAAATAAGTATCCCCATGAATAAAGCAAACTGTATTTTTACCTGTCTTTTTGTGCTGTATCTTAGCTTTCCGGTCGTTGCCGGTTCGAAGAGCGCTGATTTGATAGTTTTGAACGACAACAGGGTAAGTCCTTTTGTACCGGATGATTGGTCCGGGGCCCGATGGATCAGTTATGAAAATTTACCCGCAGCACAACGTCTTGTCCCGGGAATTCATGTGCACGAGAATTCTCAACAGATCCGTGTTAAGCCTGAAACAGTTGTTCCGATGTTCCGAAAACAATTTGAACTGAAAAAACCGGTTCGCCAGGCTTTCTTGATTATTAGCGGATTGGGTCATTACACTGCATTTGTAAATGGTAAGCAACCCGACGACAGGGTTTTGGCTCCGGGATGGACGCACTACGACAAGCAGGTGTTGTTCAATACCTACGATATCACATCACAGTTGCACAAGGGTGAGAATGTGATTGCAGCTATCGTAGGAAATGGGTTCCATTATATAGGAAGTGAACGATACCACAAATTAATGATTGCATTCGGTTATCCTAAACTGATTTGCATGCTGAAAATCATCCACGACGATAACAGTACTCAGGTGATAGTTTCCGATTCAACCTGGAAAACTTTTCCTTCGGCGATAACATTTAGTAGCATGTATGGAGGTGAAAACTACGATGCACGATTGGAACAAAAAGGTTGGAATGCCGTGGGTTTTAATGATTCCCATTGGAAAATCGCACAATTTGCTGAAGCTCCATCGGGTAAGCTGGAACCGGAAACGATGTATCCGGTGAAAGTGATGCAGCGTTTTCAACCGCAACGATACTATGCGTTGGATACCAATAGCTTTACGATCGATTTTGGCCAAAATGCATCGGGAATTATTGCTGTGAAAGTGAAAGGGAAAAGAGGTGATACAATACGTTTCTGGCCCGGCGAGTTGCTGAAACCCGACAAGCGGGTGAATCAAAAGGCATCTGGCAGCCCCTATTATTTTGAATATATACTGAAGGGCGATGGTGTTGAAACCTGGCAGCCACAGTTTAGTTACTATGGTTTTCGTTACCTTACGGTTGAAGGTGCCGGGAGTGCTATGAATCAAACATCCGATTTGTCTAAACCTACATTACTATCCTGCGAATCGCTCCATATTCGCAATTCAGCGCCGTCAACCGGTGATTTTACGTGCTCATCGGACTTGCTGAACAGGATCTATTCGCTGATTAACTGGGCAATACGAAGCAATATGCAAAGTTCTCTTACCGATTGTCCGCACCGCGAAAAACTCGGTTGGCTCGAACAATCCTACCTGATGGGAAATTCGATCAGATACAATTACGATGTCCATCAGCTGTATCGAAAGAAAATCCGGGATATGATGAACGCTCAGCGCGAAGATGGATTAATCCCCGATATTGCACCTGAATACGTCGTTTTCTCAGATGGTTTTGTTGATTCACCGGAGTGGGGTAGCGCAGGTGTTATACTTCCCTGGATGATATACAAGTGGTATGGTGATCGTGAATTGCTCGAAGAAGCCTATCCGATGATGACCCGCTATGTAGCCTATCTTGCCACAAAGGCCGATCAGCATATTTTATCACACGGGCTGGGCGACTGGTTTGATTATGGCCCTCAACCTCCGGGTGTTGCACAATTAACCCCGGTGTCGCTTACGGCTACTGCAATTTATTACAAGGATGTATACCTGGTCTCGGAAATAGCCCGCTTGCTGGGCAAACAAGCGGATGCTCTGAACTACCAGAGCAAGGCCGACTCGATTCGAAAAGCATTCAACAATCGTTTTTATGATCCTGTTAGAAAAACCTATGCAACAGGTAGTCAGACCGCCCTGGCTATGCCGCTTTGTTTAAACCTCCCCGACGAAAACGAACGACAGGCGGTATATCAATCGCTGGTGAATACAGTGAAAAACGATGGGTATGCGCTTACTGCCGGTGATATAGGCTTCCACTTTCTGGTTGAGGCATTGAGTACCCCCGAATATTCTCATTTACTTTACAAAATGATAAACCGGGATGATGTGCCGGGCTATGGATTTCAGCTTAAAAAAGGAGCGACTGCACTTACCGAATCGTGGCCTGCACTTGAGGAAGTATCGAATAATCACCTGATGCTGGGACATTTGATGGAATGGTTTTATTCCAGTGTGTTGGGAATCTCCGATGCGCCCGATGCTGTTGCGTCTGATAAAATCCTTATTCGCCCGATTCCGGTCGGTGATCTCACCAGTGCCCGGGGTCATTATCGTTCGCCGCGGGGTAATATTGAGGTGTCATGGGAAATGAATGATGATTATTTTGAGATGAGTTGTACTATTCCGGCAAATTGTACTGCACAGGTAGTTTTTCCTAAAGGATACTCTTCTGTATCTATGTCGGTTGATAATCAGATGAAAGATAGGAACGCCGATCCGATACTGGTATCGCAGGGGACTTATCTGTTCAGAGCCCGAAAATAATTAATATACGGTAATCCATTGTTACATTTTTATAAAGAAAACCATGATAAAACGCACTTCGTTAATTGTATTTGGGTTGATAACCTGTCTGTTGACCATTAATGCACTGAACTATACTGTTCGCTTCGCAGGCAAGGGAACCAGCAACGTAGTAACCAGTGTATTGGTTCAAAATGTATCTAAGGGAACCCAAATTACGTTG
>JANJXE010000377.1 GCA_024709185.1 Paludibacter sp. | reverse complement strand
CAGCCGATTCCACTAATCGTCCCCATAAACCAGCTGTTGTGATGGCTGTTTCGTAGGTAGTGTCACTCTGAGCGCATAACAGGGCATTGTTGTAAACCTGAAACTTTGGACTCGAACCCCGTTTGCGTATAATATCTCCGGCATATTTGTCCAAACCTCCCAATAATCCGCAATCGGAAAGCAATTGCAGGTAATTGGCTAAGGTGGTGGTATTTCCTGCATCCTGAAGTTGTCCGACAATTTTTGTAAAGGAAAGAATTTGTCCGGAATACAGACAACCAAGTTCAAACAAGCGCTTCAACAATGCTGGCTTATCAACACGTGTCAGCATCAAAATATCTTTTGAAATACTGGTTTCAATCAGCGAATCGTTGATGTAGTTTTTCCAGCGCACTTCATCGTTTATCAAACTCGCTGATCCCGGATATCCACCAAAATAAACATACTGTTGGATATTCCAGCCAAAGGCTTCCTGCATTTCTGAATACGACCAGTGTCCTAAATACAGGGTTTCGAAACGTCCTGCTAAGGATTCTGTAAGTCCTTTTTGAATTAATAAGCGGGATGACCCCAGCAAAACGACTTTAATGTTGATGTTCTCGCGGGTATCTTTATCCCACTGTTGCTTCACCAGTTCACTCCAGTTGTCTATCTTCTGAATCTCGTCGATTACGATCAGAAATTCGGATGCTTCAGATACCTTTAATCGTAATCGTGCCGACTCCCAAACCTGTGCGAGCCAGGTTGTGTTTGTTGCCGAAATGGCATCTGCCGATTCCAGTAGGTGTGGAACCGAAAGTTGAGGCAGAAGTTGGGTAATCAACGTGGTTTTACCTACCTGTCGCGGTCCAACCAGTACCTGGATAAACTTTCTTGGTTCTTCAATTCGCTTTTTAAGAAGCTGTAAATAAGGTCGTTCGAACATATCCTGAAAAATTACTCAATACACTGCGCAAATTTACTCAATATATTCAGAAAAACAAATTTTATGTTTACATCCCTGTCAAAAACAAAATCCGCTCTTAAATTGCCTTTTCACAAACCAGGCAAAATCCCGGGGCGCGATTCGTTTTCATGCGGCAGTCGGGGGCGGGGCGGTAAATGCCTTTTACATTGGTAGCCGGACTCTTCATTTTTAAATACGCATTTTATACCATTTTTCAGGAAACTAAATCCATTGATTCTGCATAGTAAGTTATCAATAGGATATAGTGTGTGCAGATGAAAGCACAGTAAATGATGTTACATTTCCGTAATATTAATGTTACGTTAAGGTAATGTGGAAACGCTTAAAACCTATATATTTGCATCGGTTATTAATCTTAAGTTTTATTGCTGTATATGAAAAAACACATCCTGCTCGTTACTGTAATTCTCTTTACGGTTTACAGTACAGCAATTAATTATAATCAACAGTTCCGGTTGAAATCCTATTCTGTTAATGAAGGCCTTTCGCAATTTACAACCGGTAAAGTGATTCAGGATCGGTTTGGATTTATTTGGATTAGTACCTATGATGGACTGAGTCGGTACGATGGTGATGATTTTGTGAAATACAGACATGATCCATATAACAAAAACTCAATTAGCGGAAACAGAATACTGGCAATAAATTTTGATACTTCAGATAATTTATGGATTGTTACTGAAAACGGAAGTGTTGATAAGTATAATTATACATCAGATCAGTTTGAACATTTCCTGTTTAAACCACTACAAACATCAATTGTTACCGAATTCTTTACCGATTCCAAAGGTTATTTCTGGTTTGGAACTACCAACGGTATTTATAAGGCAGAATTGAAAAATGATGAATTTGTTGTAGTTGCGGTTTATTTTAATTCGGTTAGTCCCAAATACGAGAACTATATTCTTTCGATAGCTGAAACTCCCGATAATAATCTGTTGGTAGGAACTGCAAACGGATGCAAATTTCTGGCACATCAGCGGGAGAATTTTTACCTGCCGGGTCAGTTGTTAACAAATTATACGAATTCGCTTTTCAGGCGAAGCGAATCAGAAACCTGGATTTGCACAAATAATGGTGTATTTATTGTTAAATCCGATGCTATTCAAAAAAACGGTTTGGTTAATCTTTCAGAAGTTCGAAAAATTGAAACACTGAATGATCACTTTATCCGTTCAGTTGTGCCGATTGATAACGATCATTATTTGGTTAGCACACTGAACCGTTTATTTGTTCTAAACTTACCTACACTTTCAAAAACTGAGATTACAGTTGATAAAACCGGATTTTTTGAAAACAACATAATTAATTCAACTATTATAGACCGTACACAAACACTATGGATCGGATCGCAACAAAAGGGCGTTGCTAAAATTGACTTGCATCAGTTGCCAAATCAAATAAGTCGATATGAACAGACCCGTGGTATGTTTGTGAAAATGCTTTTCAGAGATAGCAAAGGTGGAGTCTGGATAGGTGCTAACTTTAATGGTTTGTATTATTTGGATGAACAATCGGGACAACTTGAAAGTGTCTCTATGCCAGGTACCATTCCCTCCTATATGTTGTTTTCACCTACAATGATTGAAGATAACGAGGGGAACTTATGGTTGAGTGTAAACCAAACCTTATACAAATATAATTTCAAAACGAAACAATTTGAACAGTTGAGCATTGAAGGAATGAATCTTCAGGCTCCGTTCTCCCTTGCAATGGATAGCTACAATAGTTTATGGATTGGTTGTACCAACGGGTTAATACGTTATTACTTTGACAAAATAAAACCTGAGTTTATTTCAATAGGTAACCTTTCCGATATGGTTTCTTCAGAACAAATCAGCCGTATAGTTTTTGATAAAAAACATAATATTATTTGGGCATGTACCAAAGACAACGGGGTTGTAGCGTTATATCTGAATAAAAAGGGTAAAGTAATCTCAAAAAAAACATTAAAACATAACAATGATATACATTCCCTGAACAGTAATC
>JANJXE010000368.1 GCA_024709185.1 Paludibacter sp. | reverse complement strand
GCAGGAGATTCTACCACTCTGAAACCGGGACAGATTATCACACCTCGTAAACTGCGCGATGAAAACAGTGCATTGAAGCGCCGTGACCTTCGCCTGGTTGAGACCCGTGACGCTGTTCCTGCTACTTCGAATCAGATTCTTCAGGGGATCACCCGTGCAGCCTTGCAAACTTCGAGCTTCATGTCGGCAGCTTCCTTCCAGGAAACAACCAAGGTGCTCAACGATGCAGCTATCAACGGAAAAGTGGATCGTCTCGAAGGTCTGAAAGAGAATGTAATCTGTGGTCATCTGATTCCGGCTGGTACGGGTCAGCGTGAGCTTGATAAATTAATTGTTTACTCGCGTGACGAATACGATAAGAAAGTGGATGCCCGCAGAAATGTGCTGGATATTGAAGAAGGTAATCCAGCCTGATTTCATGCAATAATCAAGTAATAGCCAAAGCCGGAAGTTAGAATCTTCCGGCTTTGGTGTTTTGAATAACAAAATTTTCTCACTATCTTAGTGCTGTTTTTGAAGGAAGAATATTCTGTAATTTAAGAAATAAATAATAATACCTGATGAGTCAAAATTATTGTGTTATCATGGCAGGCGGCGTTGGAAGCCGGTTCTGGCCATTCAGTAGAAATAACCGTCCCAAGCAATTTCTCGATTTTTTTGGAACCGGTCGTTCGTTGCTGCAGATGACTTTCGACCGTTTTCGACGGATAGTACCAGCTGAAAATATTCTAATTGTCTCTAATATTATATACAAGGATATGATATTAGAGCAACTGCCTGAAATTAAAGAAAACCAGGTGCTTTTGGAGCCGTTGCGACGTAATACCGCTCCCTGTATCGCCTATGCTGTAAATCGCATCAAATCAATAACCAGTGAGGCGAATATCATTGTGGCACCTTCGGATCATTTGATTCTGAAGGAAAATGATTTCATCGAAACGCTGGAAACGGGAATAGATTTTATCAGCAAGAATAACAGTCTGTTAACCCTCGGTATTAAACCCAGCCGCCCGGAAACAGGTTATGGATATATCCAGATTGATGAAGGCCAGGGTGCTTTGCGTAAAGTGAAAACCTTTACTGAAAAACCAAATGCTGAACTGGCTCAGATTTTCTTTGAAACCGGTGAATTCTTTTGGAATTCCGGAATCTTTCTCTGGAACCTGAATGCTATCGATCATGCCTTTAAAACGCTGCTTCCTGAAGTGGATTCACGCTTTACAGCCGGAAGAGAAGTGTTTAATACCGATAAAGAACAGGCTTTTATCGACTCTATCTATCCTACCTGCATGAATATCTCTATCGATTACGGGATAATGGAAAAAGCAGATAATGTGTATGTGCTGTGCAGCGATTTTGGATGGACTGATTTGGGTACCTGGGGCTCTTTATACGATATGTCGGAAAAGGATAAAAACAAAAATGTTACACTGAAATGCAATACTCTTTTTTACGAAAGTGAAGAAAATATCGTAGCGCTTCCTCAGGGTAAATTAGCCGTTGTGGAAGGACTCAATGGTTATTTAATTGCCGAGTCGGACAATGTGTTGCTCATCTGTAAGAAAGATGAAGAAGCACGGATCCGGCAGTTTGTCAACGACGCCATCGTGTCGTTCGATGGAGAATACAGTTAGGAATGATAAATGATTAATTATAAATGATTAATGGGATTTTTTAACTTACATAAGCCGCTTCAGTACAAGTACAGGTACATTTACTACGATCCTAAGAAGGAAGCGCTAAAGGAACGCGAAAAGGCAATGAAAGATGTTGAGCAACCGCTTGAAGCGGAAAACACAGGCTTTAAGACCTCGATTCAACGGGGTACTTTCCGCGAAATGGCCAACAGGCGTGGAGATCGCAGGACTGCTGATAAACAATCGAATATCCGTTTGATTGTTATCATAATTGCACTCCTGGCAGTGATGTATTT
The DNA here is from genome assembly GCA_024709185.1 of Paludibacter sp. Classification (GTDB taxonomy): domain Bacteria; phylum Bacteroidota; class Bacteroidia; order Bacteroidales; family Paludibacteraceae; genus Paludibacter. The sequence goes on along the minus strand of JANJXE010000368.1, from coordinate 7,146 downwards.
TTTACTGAAATAAAGAATTGCCTGAATGAGCGATGTTATTCGGTTGTTGCCCGACTCAGTGGCAAATCAGATTGCTGCCGGTGAAGTGATTCAACGTCCTGCATCGGTGCTGAAGGAACTGGTCGAAAATGCCCTGGATGCCTGTGCATCGGTGATACGTGTGCAAATTAAAGATGCAGGGCGTACACTGATTGCTGTCTCCGATGATGGAAAGGGGATGAGCGATACCGATGCCCGCATGGCATTTGAACGACATGCTACCTCCAAAATTACCGATGCTCAGGATTTATTTCATATTCGTACGATGGGCTTCAGGGGCGAGGCGCTGGCCTCTATTGCTGCTGTTGCGCAGGTCGAAATGCGTACCCGCCGTCAGGAGGATGAACTGGGCACCTTTGTCGAAATTGCCGGAAGCCGCGTTTTCAGACAGGAAATGGTGCAGTGCGATAAGGGAACATCCTTCCAGGTGAAAAACCTGTTTTTCAATGTCCCGGCCCGCAGGCGCTTTCTCAAAAGCGATAGTGTGGAAAAGAACCACCTGTTAAGCGAGTTTTATCGTATCGTATTAGTGAATCCTGAAGTGGAGTTTTATTTCTACGACGGCGATGAAGAAGTGTTTTATCTGCCGGTTTCAAATGTGAAAGTCCGAATCGATCAGGTTTTCGGGAATGCACGCAGGAAATTGAGCCAGCAATTGCTTTCGCTGGAGGCTGAAACATCGCTTGTTTCGATACATGGCTTCATCGGACGGCCTGAATTTGCTCAAAAATCAACGCAGCAGTATTTTTTTGTGAACGGTCGTTACATGCGACATCCTTATTTTCATAAAGCGTTGATGATGGCCTATAATCAATTGATTTCTCCCGGAGATAATCCTCCGTATTTTGTCTATTTTGAGGTGGACCCTCAAACCATCGATATTAACATTCATCCAACTAAAACAGAGATTAAGTTCGAAAACGAACAGGCAATATGGTCGATTCTTACTGCAGCCGTTAAAGAGTCGCTGGGTAAATTTAATATCGTTCCTTCCATCGATTTTGATCGTGACGAAGTTCCTGATCTGCCCAGCCTTCAACGCGGAACTCAGGTGACTCCTCCGCCAACTCATTTTAACGCTTCCTACAATCCTTTTTCCGATTCACAACAGGGAAGTTCGTATTCACGTCCTGCCGTCAACTGGGATAGTTTGTTTCGCCAGGATGACCACTTTGATAAACCATCAGAAAAAGAGCCAGTTCAACAAGTGATTTCATCGGAAGCTCAAACTTCAGGAGCTTATTTTCAATTGAAAGAGCGCTATATTCTCACTTCGGTTAAATCGGGAATGATGCTTATTGATCAACGAAGAGCTCATGTGCGAATTTTATTCGACGAATTTTTGAATGAACTTTCAGTCCGTAAGGGTTTTTCGCAACAGTTGCTGTTTCCGGAAAACATTGAACTTATGCCCGAAGATTTACCTTTCTACGAACAGATTAAAGATGAGTTGAGAATTCTTGGTTTTGATATAAAAGTGGAAGCAGGCCGAATGCAACTTTCGGTACAGGGAATTCCATCCCGGTTGAAATCACCTGAAAAGGTTACTGCTCTGTTAAGTGATATCCTGCATAGGACTAAAAGTGCTTACGGAGAACCCATTGAGAAAGTAAGGGAGGAAATGGCCCTTGCACTGGCTGAAACTGCTGCAATCCCCTCCACAGGCCGCCTGAGCGGGGAGGAAATGGCGCACCTCGTCGATCAACTATTTGCCTGTCCGGTACATCTGTATACCCCTGATGGCAAAACCGTAATGGTCATCATTTCTCAGGATGAAATCGCTAATCGCTTTAATTAAAAAGCGTCAGCTCTTGATGCAGAACCGACGCTTATTTATCTTCAGGCTTTAACCATTGTTTTCATGGCTACAGCATAACCATCACTGGTTATTCACCGGCCTGAGGAGTAATTAATTTATATCCTTTACCGTGAATATTGATGATAGCAACATTAGGATCATCTTTGAGTAATTTACGTAATTTGGTAATGTACACATCCATGCTACGGGCATTGAAGTAGTTATCATCCTCCCAAATTGATTTCAGAGCATAATTTCTTTCCAGAATGCTGTTTGCATTTGAAGCCAGCAAACGAAGCAATTCCGATTCTTTGGTAGTTAATTTTTTAGTTTCACCATCGAAGCTTAGTGCTTGTTTTTGAGCATCAAAAACAAATCCTCCAATGTTAAATACTACAACATCTTTCACTTTCTTGCCTTTAACACGACGCAGGATGGATTCAATACGCGAAAGTAATTCTTCCATGCTGAAAGGTTTCGAAAGGTAATCGTCGGCACCTAACTTAAAGCCCTGCAGAATATCTTCCTTCATCGATTTTGCAGTAAGGAAAATAATGGGCACTTCAGAATTAATGTTGCGAATGTCAGCTGCCAGAGCAAAACCATCTTTTTTTGGCATCATCACATCAAATACACATAAATCGTATTTGTTTTTAGTGAATGCCTTGTATCCGGCTTCTCCGTCGGGCTGCAAGTCAGCATCATAACCTTTTGTCTGTAAATATTCCCGTAACAACATGCCGAGGTTTTCATCATCCTCGCACAATAAAATTTTTACTTTTTCATCGTTCATAATCGATACTTTTTAGTGTTGGTAATGCTATTATAAATTTGGTACCTATGTTAAGTTCACTTTCAACTTTAATAGTACCTTTGTGTTCATTAATAATTCGTTTCACATACGCAAGGCCAAGTCCAAAGCCTTTCACATTGTGTTTATTGCCGGTTGGTACTCTGTAGAATTTCTCAAATACCCGTTTGAGATCTTCTTTTGGAATTCCTATTCCGTTGTCCTCGATACTAATTAACACTTTGTCCTTTTCGTTCCAGGTCTCTAATGTTAACAGCAAAGGCTTATCGCTGTATTTTAGGGCATTGTCCATGAGATTGTGTATTACATTCGTTAAGTGAACCTCATCGGCAAGTATCCAGTCTTCCGTTGCCTTTAGCACTGTGGTTAGCTTTCCACCATTGTTTGAAACCTTAAGTGAAAATATCTCTGAGGTATGTGCTATCAGATCATTCACATTCATTTCACGCATTTTGTAGGTGGCTTTTTCCGATTCAAAGAGCGAGAGCTTTAACACCTCTTCCACCATACGACTTAGGCGTGTGGTTTCATCGAGAATTACCTTCGAAATATGACGTAGTGTATCTGGTGTTTTACCTACAACCGGATCCTGTAACATTTGCGAAGCAAGTGAAATACTCGAAATGGGTGTTTTCAACTCGTGAGTCATGTTATTAACAAAATCATTCTTAATATTGTTCAACTGTTTTTGTTTAAAAATAACAATCAAAGCTACAACGAAGATGAGTAATATTAACACAACCAGTATAATTGAAGGGTACAACAGTCCCATTGAGCTAATAATATAGTTTTTTTTAGTGGGAAAAGTTACTTCCAGAAACGCCTCTTTTGAGGAGCTTTCGGATGGAAAAAATTTCTGTGTATAGAAATTTCTGCCATGTGAAGGATGCGACTTATGGAAATCTTTATCGCAACGATAAATTTCGTTTCCAAACTTATCAACTACACTGTAATAAAAGGGTAAATCGATTCCGTTGCTAAGCAGGTATTTTTCAATGATGGAGTTAAGTTCTTCGAAATTAATTCGCTCACTGACATCCTTTTGATCTTTTTCTCTTAACCAGCGGAAAACGGCCTGGTCCAGAATGGTTTTGCTGCGGGAAAAGTTTTCTCTGAATTTGTTTTGTAATATTCGGGAAGTCTCTTCGATAGTGGCTTTACCATGATTGGTAGACAGACGAACGGCTGGCTTGTCTGATTTTTCAGTGTTGATACTTAACTGACTTTTCGAACTGTCGATCTGGTTTTTCAAGCCCGAATGAAGATCGGTTAAGTTTGAAGATCGACTGGCATGAGAGGAGTAGTCATGTCTTCCCAGGGTAAGTGCCATGTATTCAAGGGCCTCGTTTTCCTCTACTAATCTGACAGTTTGATAAAGGCTTCTTTTGACACTTTCATTAAACTGATTTTCAATCATTTCAGCATTTACCATCACATAGCGAGCCTGTATCAGAATTAATCCGATAAAGGTTAAAAGCATGGAAAGTATAAGGATGAAAATTGTCGTTTTTTTCATTGTCGGATTGCTGAAATTCTATCTCAAAATGGTAACCGTCTGGCTCAACGTTTTAAAAGAATTGCCGGTAACACGTTTATAATTGCACAAATATAGAACATATTAAAACGTTAAAATCTAAATAGTCAATAGAATTAATATAATATAACTAATAAATACGATTAGAATAACTGAAATTAACATTAACGTGTTAAGTGTGATGTTTTAGTGTTAATGTTAACCGCGAAGTGTCGTTGTGTTTGTAAATTTGAACAGAAACATAAATGATGTATATTTGCTACCTGAGTCAGAAAAGTATGAATAAACAGTGGGTATACCTTTTCCTGAGTAATTTCTCAGGAGTTTTCAATGATAATCTTCTAAAGAATGCGGTCATTTTTATTGCCGCAGGCTGGTCAATGCCTTCCTGGATGAGTCAGTCGCAACTAATAGCCATGGTCTCTGCTGCCCTGGTACTTCCGTATCTGCTTTTGTCGCCACTTGGTGGGCGTTGGGCAGTGCATTATTCTAAAACCCGGGTTTTCAGCGTGCTCAAATGGATTGAGCTTCCAATCATGCTGATAGCATCCTTGGCATTTATTTACCAACAGGTTTTTATTGCAATCGCTGCTGTGTTGTTGATGGGAATTCAAAGTTGTTTGTATTCACCTTCAAAATACGGGTTGATACGCGATATAGGAGGCAAGTCGGGAAGTGCCAAAGGTAGTGGTATATTCGAGGCTATGGCCTTTTCCGGGATTCTGGCAGGTAATGTTGTTGCAGCGGGTTTAAGTGATTCGTATCGGGTGGATGTGTTGATAGCTCTTTTTTTTGTACTTGCAGTGATGGGCCTGGTTTCGACTCTTTTTTTAAAGGTTACGGAGCTTCCATATCACCCTGAGTTGGGTGCTGCTGTAAAACTGAATCCCATTCGTTTTTTTATTTCTGGTTTTCGACTGGCGATCAACTATAAAGGTGTAAACAATGCTGTGTTTGGGGTTTCTTTTTTCTGGATGATTGGGGCGATGTTGCAAATGAATATTGTAGTCTATGCTTCGGATGTTTTGCAGGTTTCGAACTCTGTTACAGGAATCATTATGGCAGTTGTTGCAATTGGAATTATCAGTGGTAATTTACTGGCAGGACTTTTACAGTCCCGGTGGTCAAAGCGGGTTTTGGTGCTTACAGGAAGTTGGGGTATGACTCTTGGCTTCGGGATAATATGTCTTTTTAAGTTGACGGTGCCTGCATTTGCAGTAATTGTTATGTGTATTGCACTTGCCGGAGGTTTTTTTCAGGTTCCCTGGCTGACACTCATTCAGCAATCCGATTCTGGCCGGCGTGCCGGACAGTTGCTTGCTTACATGAATCTATCTATTTTCATTTTTGTTTTGCTGGGAACTTTTTTGTTTTCAGTGATCAATTTTTTAACATCCGATAATAGTGTAGGGGTATTTTTTGTACTTTTGTTGCTCAATCTGCTTATTACAGGACTTCTTTTGGTTAAAAAGATTCCGGAATAAAACTTAGATTGATTGATGTGCAGTATTAAAACAATGTTTGATAAGCGATAGAGTAGAAAAATGTAATTCAAAAGGTTTTATAATCCTTAAAATCGACTTTATGAAGATGAACGTTAAGAAGGTGGTAACAGATTTAAGCTTCCAGATTTTAATTGCCATGGTTCTGGGTATTGTTGTGGGGCGTGTTATGGGAGAACCAGCAGTGATGTTTGCACCTCTCGGCACTTTGTTTATTCAATTGATTAAAATGTTGGTTGTACCATTGGTGTTTGTGTCAATTGTGGCAGGTTCTGCTTCATTGGGGGCTACCAATTCAGCGGGAAAAATCGGAATTACTACTATATTATATATACTAGCCACTACAATTTCAGCTATTCTGATTGCCTTTTTCCTGGGAAATTTACTACAGCCGGGTGCCGGTATTCCTATAGAGTTAATCCGTTCGTTTATACCTGCGGAGAGTTACTCACTAAAAGCCGAAAAAATGGAATTCTGGCCAATGTTGCTATCTGTGATTCCAACCAATCCGGTTCAATCTCTGGTAGAAGGGAATATTCTACACATAATTTTCTTTGGACTTTTCCTTGGCTTTGGTTTGAGTGCATTACCATCAGCCAAAAAGGATGGTGTGGTGAATGCCTTCAATACCTTACTGGAAGCGCTGATCTGGTGTATTGGAAAAGTGATGTGGGTAGCGCCCATTGGAGTTTTTGGTTTAATGGCTGATGCTACAGGATCATTTGGATATGATTTGCTGTTAAAAGTAGCCAATCTTTTCTGGACCAATATCCTCGCCGCAATTGTAATTTTCGCAGGCATGTACCCACTTACCCTATTTCTGTTTTCGAAAATTAAACTTTCCCGTTTTTTTAAAGAAATGCTTCGTCCGCAGCTGGTGGCTTTGTCTACATCCTCATCACTTGCGACCCTGCCTGTTACTATGAAGACCTGTGAAGAGAAATTAGGTGTCAGTAAAGAAACCACGGCTTTCGTCGTTCCATTGGGTGCCACAATAAATATGACTGGTAGTGCAATCTATTATACGTTAGTAGCTTTGTTTTTTGCTCAGTTGTATAGTATTGAACTGACACTGGCTCAATACATTGCTATCACTGTTACGTCTACTATCGGCGCTATTGGTCAGGCAGGTGTACCGGGCCCAACCTTACTGGTTGTGGCAGTTCTGGTTTCGGCAGGATTGCCGGTTGAAGGGCTTCCTCTGTTATATGCTCTCGATCGTGTATTCGATATGTTGCGCACAGTCTTGAATATTACCGGAGATGCTGCTTGTGCGGTGGTTGTAGATGCACAAAACAAGTCCAATGTCTGTCCGGAAAGTCCTCGTTGAACCCTGGTGCTGATTTTCAATATACAAAAGGAAAATATTTGTCAAAAAGGGTTTGCAGGTTAAAAAATCTTTTTGTAACTTTGCAGCCCGTTTTGGGTATGTACCAAAACCATAAAAATAAAGTAGTTAAAG
>JANJXE010000361.1 GCA_024709185.1 Paludibacter sp. | reverse complement strand
AACCTGATACTTAGCCTGCAGGGCAATGGCGGTGGGTACATGAATGCAGCCATCGATTTGGCCGATGAATTTCTGAGTGCCGGTCAGCTCGTCGTTTACACCGAAGGAGCCCGTCAGCCGAAAAATGTTGCCAATGCCACCTCCCGGGGTGACTTTGAAAGCGGTAAGCTGATAATTTTAGTGGATGAATATTCTGCATCGGCCAGCGAGATTGTATCCGGAGCAGTGCAGGACTGGGACAGAGGTATCATCATAGGACGGAGAAGTTTTGGAAAAGGACTGGTACAACGCCAGATACCCCTTACCGACGGATCAATGCTGCGGCTCACTACTTCGCGCTACCACACACCCACGGGGCGCAGCATACAGAAACCCTACAAGGACGGTGTGGAAAAATACCAGAAAGACCTGGAAGAACGGTTTAAACACGGTGAAATGGTAACTGCTGATTCCATCCAGTTTCCCGACTCCCTGAAATACAAAACCCTGCGCTTGCAACGCACGGTATACGGGGGCGGAGGAATCATGCCCGATATTTTTGTGCCAATTGACACGACTAAATTTACAAGCTATCACCGCCGGATTATCGCTCAGGGGATCATGAATAAAGTTTCGGTTCAGTATATCGAGAAAAACAGAGCCGATTTAAAAAAATGCTTCACCGATTTCGAATCGTTTCAGAAACGCTTTAAGGTAGGCGATGAATTAATGGATCAACTCACCGGAGCCGCCACAGCTGAAAAAATAGAACTAAACGAAGCACAGTATGCCTTTTCAAAACCCCTGATACAACTTCAGCTTAAAGCCCTTATAGCCCGTGATTTATGGTCAGTAAACGAATACTACCGCATTATGGATCAGGAGAATGAATCGTTGCAGGCCGCGCTAAAGCTACTGAACACACCTGGGCAGTACGAACGAATGCTGAGAAAGCCCGATTAATAAACACCATCGGACATTATAATCAAAAAAACAACTAATTTCGCCTATTCATCCCTGATTAAGAAATCATTCGTCAAACAAGTCCTCAAATTATGAGTATTATAACCGCTTTGGAAATTACAGGAACGCTTTTCAGTTTTATTTATCTTTACCTTTCGGTGAAGCAAAAAATCGGACTGTGGATGTTCGGATTTCTGAGCGCAGTGGTCTATTCGCTTGTTTTTTTCGAAACTAAGTTTTATGCAGCCATGAGCCTGCAACTGTATTACCTGTGGGTGAGTGTGTACGGATGGTATAGCTGGAAAAAGAAACGCGAAACTACCGGGGAAGACTTGCCCGTGAGATACACTCATTTTAAGGAATGGACGGTACTTTCGGGAATTACCATGCTTGTGATGCTCATCTATTACGCGGTGTTAAGTATGGGCACCGATTCTCCTGTTCCCGGTGCTGATTCCTTTATCACAGCCTTCAGTATTACCGCTACCTGGATGCTGGCACGCAAGCAAATTGAGCACTGGCTGATTTGGATTGTGGTGGACAGCGTGGCTATATTTGTTTACCTGAAACAAGGCTTGTACAGTACGGCACTACTGTTTGTGGTGTATGGCGCAATGGCCGTGGTTGGCTGGATACAATGGCGAAAGGCGATAAAAAAACAAACAGTGCGCAAACAGGACTAATCCCACTTACGCACTGATCCATTCAGGTTGAAAATGCTGATAACCGGTGAATTGTGGTTTTCAGACCATTAGCATAAATTCACCAACACTTCTACCTGTTTATCCGTAGATAATATTACCCTGTTCGTCGGTCAAATCGTCGAAGCTCTTGATGTACTGCTCCATTGCCCGGAAGCTCATACCCATGCTCGAATATCCACCGTCGTGATACAGGTTTTGCATCGTTACTTTTTTGGTCAGATCGCTGAACATCACCACGCAATAATCGGCACATTCTTCAGCCGTAGCATTTCCCAGTGGCGACATACGCTCCGAGAAGTCAACAAGACTATCGAAACCTTTGATACCACTACCTGCTGTAGTTACCGTTGGCGATTGGGAGATGGTGTTGATACGTACATGCTTCTCGCGACCATAAATATACCCAAAGCTACGCGCTATCGACTCCAGCATCGCCTTGGCATCGGCCATGTCGTTGTAACCAAACATGGTACGTTGTGCAGCTCCGTACGACAAAGCGATTACCGAACCCCAGTCGTTAATGGCATCTTTTGCTTTACATATCTGCAAAATCTTATGGAACGATATAGCTGAAATATCAAGTGTCTGATTTAGCAAACCATAATCGAGGTTGTCGTAAGGACGTTTTTTACGTACATTGGGCGACATTCCAATGGAATGTAGTACAAAATCGAATTTACCTCCGAAAAACTCCATTGATTCATCAACAACCTTCTCCAAATCTTCAACATTTGTAGCATCAGCCGGAATCAGTTTAGCATTCAGCTTTTGTGCAAGTTCTTCAGTGGTTCCCATACGAATCGCCAGCGGCGTGTTCGATAATGTAACAATTGCACCTTCTTCCACACAACGTTCAGCTACCTTCCAGGCAATCGACATATCGTTGAGTGCTCCGAAAATAATTCCTTTTTTACCTTTTAATAAATTATTACCCATGATTTTTTGTTTAGTTACTGATGTATGAAACCATTTTTAACACTAAAAAGTTCATACATCACTATAATTTCGGCACAAAAGTACTACAAATGTGCAATATTTCCAAATTAACCCTTCATGATTTCCATCTGATGGCGCACCGACTCTTCGTGTATGGCTACCAGGACAGCCTTCATGAATTCCGGCTTCATACCCATATCCACAGCCTGAGCAATGCGCTTCTGGAGGATTTCGTCGTAACGGTGTTCCTGAAGAATCGGCATGTTATGCTCCTTTTTATACATACCGATTTCACGGGAAACACGCATACGTTTTGCCAATAACTCGAGCAGGTCGTTGTCGAGCTCATCAATCTGACGACGCAGGCCCGTAAGATTTTCGGTGGTTTGTGTTGTATCGCGGATAACAATAGAGTTCAGGATAAAATCGAGCACAGCAGGAGTTACCTGTTGAGTAGCATCGCTCCAGGCTTTTTCGGGATTTACATGCGTTTCAACAATAAGTCCGTCGAAGTTCAGGTCCATCGCCTGCTGACACAGCGGAGCCACAAGCTCTCGTTTCCCACCAATATGGCTGGGGTCGCAAATAATGGGCAATTCAGGCATCTGGCGGTGCAATTCGATAGGAATATGCCACTGAGGCAGATTACGGTAGATTTTTTTGTCGTAGCTGCTGAAACCGCGGTGAATGGCGGCGATTTTACGTACACCTGCATTATACACGCGTTCGATGGCACCAATCCACAAATCAAGATCGGGATTCACCGGATTTTTAATCAGTACAGGAATATCGGTACCTTCGAGGGCATCAGCAATTTCCTGAACGGCAAAAGGATTCGCTGTGGTACGGGCGCCAATCCACAGGATATCAATATCGGCGGCAAGTGCAGCGCGTACGTGAGCAGCCGTAGCCACTTCGGTGGCGATATACATTCCCAGTTCCTTCTTAACCCGTTGCAGCCAGGGCAATCCTTCGGCACCAATGCCTTCAAAACCACCCGGTTTGGTACGGGGTTTCCAGATTCCCGCCCGGTAAATCTGTACACCGTTGGCATGCAGCTGGCGGGCTGTTTCCATAACTTGTTCTTCCGTTTCAGCGGAACACGGACCTGCAATTATCAGCGGTCGTTTCGGGTCAACGCCCGGTAGTAAAATTGATTCTAAATCCACAATATTGAATGTTAAATGTTTAATTATTAATGATTAATGGGTGGGGCTAAGAGATGATGCTTAGCTTAGTTTATCCAATACCTGTTTCAGGTTTTCCTCGGTACAGCACAGTGAAATGCGTATATGCCGTTTTCCCTTATCGCCAAAGATAAAACCCGGAGTTATAAATACATGTTTACCATAGAGAACTTCATCGGCCAGTTCGCCCGAATCGGTATAACGATCGGGAATTTTTGCCCAGACGAACATACCCACCTGATTCGTATCGTAGCGACAATCGAGCGCATCCATAATTCGACAGGCCAGTTCGCGGCGGCGGGCATACACGCGGTTCATACCATCGTGCCATTCTTTCGTGTTTTTAAGAGCTTGTACTGCTCCCACCATCAGCGGTCGGTACATACCTGAATCGACATTTGATTTCACTTTCAGAATCCAGCTGATAAAGGTCGGATTGGAAGCCAGCATAGCCATACGCCATCCGGCCAT
>JANJXE010000359.1 GCA_024709185.1 Paludibacter sp. | reverse complement strand
GTATTGGGGACGGGGAATTTGGTGGCGGGCCGGAGAAATGGAAGCAGGATTTCGCGTGGAACGATGTTTGGAAGATATCACCAACCAATCGATGAGGTTTATACAAAAGCAGGGCCGCGGCAAAAACCCTTTCTTCCTATACATACCCCTGACCTCACCGCATACTCCCTGGATGGTCGATCCTGCCTTCAAAACAAAGGGAAAAGCCGGCGATTACGGTAATTTTGTTGCGCAAACCGATGATGTCGTTGGACAGGTAGTTGCACAGCTAAAGAAAATGGGCATCTACGAAAACACCCTGATTGTTTTTTCGAGCGATAATGGTGCTGCCTGGTCGCGGAAGGATATTGACAAATGGAATCACAATGCCAACGAAGGGCGCAGAGGTCAAAAGGCCGATGTGTACGATGGCGGACATCATGTGCCGCTAATAGTGAGTTGGAAAGGGAAATTAGAAAGTCACAGTGTGAATCAACCGCTTAGCCTGATTGACCTTTTCGCAACCTTCGCAGAACTCACCAACTATCAGATTAAGTCTTCTGAGGCCGAAGACAGCTACAGCTTTCTGTCACTATTAAAACAAACCGGCACTTCGAAACGTGACTTTGTAATTCTGCATTCCGCTTCCGGCATGTTTGGCATCCGCATAGGCGACTGGAAACTGATAGAAGGACTGGGATCGGGTGGTTTTACTGCTCCCCGGTTCGAAAAACAACTTCCCAACGGGCCGAAATACCAGCTGTATAATATTAAAAATGATCCGCTCGAGCAGGTAAATCTGTATTTACAACATCCGGAGATTGCCCGTATGCTCGAAGAAAAATTACGGGAAGTAAAAATGAACTCATCGAATTAAATGCATAACCTCAAGGGTTCACATCTATTAAAATCTACTACATGACATTTACCATTAAAAAAGCCTTCCTGCTTTTCACAGGAATCGTGTTGATTTCCTTAGCGCAGACTTTTGCTTCAGGCACTGAGTTCACAGACACTTCAGCATTTGAAAAACATCCCTATCTGATTTATACCGGCAAAAACACCGAAATGATGGTGCTCTGGCAGATGGTAACAACTGTCACCTGTCGCGTAGAATGGGGCTTGGACACCAACTATGAAACCGGTAATCAGACATCTGTTGAATTTGGAAACAGTCATCAGCATAAACTGACAATAACAGGTCTCACGCCCGGAACAAAATATTTTTACAAAGTGACGGCGAATAACGGGGAGTCGAAAACCGGTGATTTTATGACAGCACCTGCTGCGGATGCTACGAAAGTAACTTTTTATGCCTATGGAGATACACGCACTTATCCCGAATACCATGCACCAGTAGCTAAAAAAATCTCAGAGGAAATCGCTCTTAATCCTGCCTCGCAAACCATGGTGTTGTTTGGTGGCGATTTTGTACAGTACGGCAATGAAGAATCCAGTTGGTCGAATGAGTTTTTCAATCCTCAGTATCCGGATATTCAGAACTTATTAGCACGGGTTCCCTTACTGGGTGCTATGGGTAATCACGAAGGGCATGGAATATTGTATGCCAAGTATTTTCCATATCCACAATTTGTCTCAGGCAGGTATTATTTTTCCTTCGATTATGCCAATGTGCATGTAGCTGTTCTCGATCAATATACACTTTATTCTCCGGGAAGTGCGCAATATAGCTGGTTAGAAAGCGACCTGGCAACTACTACTAAGCCCTGGAAGATTATTTTACTTCATGAGCCTGGCTGGACAGCTTATCCTGTTTCGGGAGGACATTCCAATAATCTGCCCGTTCAGAATGTCATTCAACCTTTATGTCTGAAATACGATGTGCAGATGGTAATTTCCGCACACAACCACTACTATTCTCGTGCCGATGTGAATAATGTAATGCACATTACCACTGCAGGAGGAGGGGCCCCGCAATACACACCTGCACCGCAGGAGAATGTGGTCATCTTCGACAAGTCCTATCATTTTTGTCAGTTCGGTATTGATGACACCAAACTCAGACTGACTGCAAAACGGAGCAATGGAAGTGTTATTGAAACCTTCGATTATGTAAAGTCGAATGAACCCGGCATTTATGTATCTCCACGAACAATACTGACTAATCCCGGCTCAACCCATCAACTTTCGTCGGTTGTTTTTCCTAAAACTTTTTCTAATGAACAAGTTAACTGGACTTCGGATAATGAAGCTGTAGCAACTGTAAGTTCATCAGGTCTTGTCACCGTAAAATCAGATGGTAAAGCAACCATCACAGCTTCGATACTCGGAGGCACCAAAATCTCAACAGCAAGTATTTCTGTGTCTGCCTACACCGGCAACTTAAGCATAGATAATTGTGATGCGATTACAGGGTGGGGTGGTTCATCATCCAATGTGAGGTCTTTAAACACAGCTGATCAGATGGAAGGAACAGCTTGTGTGCAAAGCGTTGGATCCGTATCAGAGGAATTTAAGAAAGTATTTTCATTACCTTTCAACTCGGGATCCACCCCTTCAAACGGGGTATTGAAATTCTGGTATTACATTTCTGATGTGAGCCTGACGGGTACAGTACGAGTGGAAGCAGGAAGTGGCGGAAAAGCCGACACCGATGAATTACAATGGTCGTTATCCGGATTAAAAAACGGATGGAATGAAGTGTCATTGAGAACCAGCACAGCATCGAGGACTGGTACGACCAATTTAGCAGCTATCAACTGGTTTCGGATTTATGCTACAAAATCGGGCAGCATCACAACCCGTATTGATGATATTCGCATGGGACCGGATGAATTATTTTCTGGAATAAACCATGTCAACACAAAAAATGGTATGTCGTTCAAGCTGATTCCGAATCCTTATAAATCGGGTAATCTGACCTTGAACTTATCCGGTTTTGAAAATGAAAAATCAATCCGAATAAAAATTTACAACATCTGTGGTGAACCTGTTTTAATCAAAGAAATACCCTATAGCAGTTCCCAAAAGGAAATGGAATTGCCTCACAATCTACCGGAATCAATTTATCTTGTTAGTGTTGAAACGGATAAAATACAACTGACAGAGAAATTTATCAAGTCTTAATTGGATACATTCCGCCAATGCTTCTGAATTGTTAAAAAAAACGGCGGGGCACTGCCAGTCAAAATGCCAGTCAGGAGCATAAAACACTGTAAATTTAAACATATTTCCGCTGTAACAGCGGTTTTAATCATTATTTAATGATTAATTAAGTGAGGGCAAATAATTTTGCTCACAATTGATTTGATTATTGCCGAAAATTAACTTTCTGGGTTCAAAATTAAATGCCATTGTAAAAATGCACACTACTTTTTGGGGATTAACACTCCTCGACATAGCTATCATTCTTTTCTATTTTGTGTTGATTATAGTCATTGCCATTCGCACTGCCCGTAAAATCAACAACCGGGATGATTACTTCATGGGCGGTAGACGATTTGGAAAGCTGATACAAACCTTTGCGGCATTCGGACAAGCCACCTCGGTAGAAAATGTGACAACCACTTCGACTATGGTGAATACCAATGGAGCTTCAGGCATCTGGGCAATGATTGCCGGTGGATTGATTAACCTGCCTGTGTTTTGGATGACTTCTATCTGGTACCGCCGCTTGCGACTGCTTACGCTGGGTGATTTCTTTGAAGATCGCTACGGATCTAAACGTATGGCGGCTTTTTATGCCCTGTGTCAATCTATCTTCTTTGTTCTTATTGCTGCAATTGGTTTTGTGGCTATGTCGAAAACGGTTTCTGCCATTGCATCCAAACCTGTTTCAGAACTGAATACTACCGAAAAGCCAGAATATTATAAGGCAGTTGAACGGGAGGGGCTGGAAGCAGTGGATTTTGCCTTGCTTAGTGAAGACCAGCAATCGCGTTTGGTGGAATTGCAATCCCTGAACCCTAAGAAGGAATATTCCTATTTCAACGAAAACTGGCTCATTTTTATCGTTGCTCTTGTTTCCTTTCTCTATGCCAGTAAAGGCGGACTCACCGCTGCTTTTATGGTCGATCTGGTGCAGGGAATATTCATAATCATTTTATCGGTCATGCTCATCCCCTTTGCCATGGCCAAAATCAATCTGCAGTTTGGTGGTGAAGGATTTATGGGGGCCTTCGAATCCATGCACAAGGTTTTACCCGCTTCTTTTATGGAAATTTGGGGATCACCCAATCTGATTGAATTTTCGTGGTATTGGATTGTGGGCTTCTCGGTGATGATTGTCATTACAACCGCAGTTCAGGCTAACCAAATGACAGCCTGTGGATCGGCCAAAAATGACTATGTAGCCCGTTACGGGTTTGTTACAGGCATGCTGCTCAAACGCTATTCGAGCGTCATGTGGGGTCTTGTAGCTTTATTAACTGTGGTTCTTTACGGCAATTCCATCTCCGATCCCGACTATGTGTGGGGAATGGCAACGCGCGATTTACTTGGACCGCTGAACATGGGTCTGGTAGGACTGATGATTGCCTGCCTGATTGCCGCACTGATGTCGTCGGCATCAACTTTTATGCTGACTGCCGCTGCACTCATCACCAATAATTTGTACCGGCCATTTCGCCCTAATTGTTCCGAAAAGCACTATATCTGGGTGGGACGAATTTTCAGTGCCCTCTACATGGGATTTTCAGCGTTTATCGCTACTCAGTCCAGTGGCTTGTTCGAGTTGTTCAAAATGACCATGATGTTCAATTGTATACTGGCTGCGGCTTTCTGGCTGGGCATGCTGTGGCGTCGTTCCAACAGAGCAGGAGCATGGGCATCGATGGTGGTAATGTTTATCGCTACCGTTGTTTTACCTTTTGGATTACCGTTTTTGCCCGGCATGAGAAGCTCGGAATACCTGAGCAAAACGACGCTTGCTGTTCCTGTAAGTCGAATTTATACAGCCAGAGAGATGGATGTTCAGCAACGAAACGATGCAATAAGCAGCTGGGATAAATTGAATGAAATTGGTAAAGCCGAAGGCGAACGACCTTCGGAGCTTCAAACCGGAGAAAAATTCGAAAAAACAGTTTTACTTCCTAAAAAATCTATTTTTTGGAGCGAAGGAATTAAATATTTGGGAAATCAGGCCACAGGAAAGGGATATCTGAAAGTGGAACTTATCGCTTTGGATAAGCTGGGATGGGACTTATCCACCAATTCTTATTCCTTAAACGAAACCCTGACCTTCC
The DNA here is from genome assembly GCA_024709185.1 of Paludibacter sp. Lineage (GTDB taxonomy): Bacteria > Bacteroidota > Bacteroidia > Bacteroidales > Paludibacteraceae > Paludibacter. The sequence continues at coordinate 2,093 of JANJXE010000359.1, read as the reverse complement.
TGTTCCGCATCATTTTTCCTTTTCTGATTCTGATGCTTGTTGCGTATTTTACAAAACCACTTGATAAGGAATCGCTCGATCAGTTTTACGGTAAGCTTCTGACACCCGTGGTGGGCGAATGTTCGCTCGAGGATGATAAGGAAATGGAACTGACCCGCACCAATCCCAACCGATTTAATCATCTGAAAATTTTCCCCGAATCCAATTGGGAATTCCGAAAATGGACCCGTGAAGACTGGGTTGGAGTTGTGGGGTCGAGTGTTGCTGTGTTGAGTGTTGTTGGTTTACTGATGCTGATTGTGAGTTTAGGGAGTTAGCCCTTAAGGATTGATTTGGAATAAGCCCGGGTAATAACCCTGGGAGCATAAATGTTGTAAAACAAAGAGCCCTGAAGAGGTCTCAAAAAAAATAATTTGACGATGAACAATACTGCTTTAATAGCCGATGCCGTTCCCACAATGCCCTGGGAGCCCAAACCTGCCGACTGCAATGAAGTAGTCTGGCGGCATAGTACCAATCCTATTATAGACCTGCATCCGATGCCCAAAGCACGAAGCGTATTCAATAGCTGTGTGATACCCTGGGAAGATGGTTTTATCGGCGTCTTTCGCGTGGATTCGCTGTCGATGGAGCCCAACTTACATCTGGGTAAAAGCGCAGATGGTATCAACTGGAAAATTGAAGAAGAACCTATCTGTTTTACCTGCTCCGAGCCGGCTTTGGGTAAAATTACCATTGCCTACGATCCTCGTCTTTGCAAAATTGACGATACCTATTACATCACCTGGTGCAATGCCTACTACGGAGCAACCATTGGTCAGGCCTGGACAAAAGACTTCAAAACTTTTCACCAGATAGAGAATGCGTTTCTTCCGTTTAATCGCAACGGGGTGTTATTTCCTAAAAAAATTAACGGAAAATTTGCTATGCTGAGCCGTCCGATGGGCAAAGCAATGGCTGTAAACTATGGCGATATTTTCTTTAGTGAAAGTCCCGATTTAATCTATTGGGGAAAGCATCGCATGGTATTTACAGCGGGTCCGCTGAAGTGGGAGCGTGTGAAAATTGGTCCGGGACCTATCCCTATTGAGACTACCGAAGGCTGGCTGTTGCTGTATCACGGTGTTACCGATACCTGCGATAGCTTTGTGTACAGCATGGGAGCTGCAATTCTGGATATCAATGATCCCACAAAAGTGCTGTATCGCTGCAAATTCCCACTGTTATCACCCGAAAGGATTTACGAAACAGCGGGTTATGTGGGCAATGTGGTTTTCCCAACTGGTGTGGTGGCCGATGGTGCTACCGGACGATTAGCCATTTATTATGGTGCTGCCGATACTTACACGGCTATTGCCTACGCTCAGGTTGATGAGATTATTAGCTATGTAAAGGAACATGCATGGTAAAGTCAATAGCCTCTTTTCATGTTGATAGAGGTTTTAAGTATACTTCTTACGAACTACATAAAAAGATTTACTTCTCTTATACTAACTTTTAAAAATTCAATTCTCATGAAAAAGCTCTTTACTCTTTTGGCTCTCAGTGTGCTTTGTATAAGCGCATCATTTGCTGTCAAAAATTGTGTGTTCATCGTTGCTTCCAATGTTGAACCACTTGCCGATCAAAACATTATCAATTATTTGAGTATGAATGGCTACAATGTGACTGTTTTTGTTGCGAACGGTACGGTACCTGCCGGCAATTACGACCTGGCTGTGCTCAGCGAAACGATTGGTTCGACTGCCAGCACCTGGGCAGCATTCAGAACAGCACCCATTCCTTTCGTTGGCTTAAAAACATTTGCTGCCCGCGGACATAACAATGCGTTGAAATGGCTGGCCACAAGCGTTACCGGTACCGATTATGCCAACACTACCGATATAGCGGTGAAAACTGCCGCACCAACACATCCAATTCTGGATGGAATACCTGCCGATCCTGCATTTCATTATCAAACAATGCCCGATGCTACGAGTAATCCCGTGGCACTCCAATGGTTAAACTTCCCTGCTTTGCCGTCAGGAGCAACGGTAATCACCACGGTAACAATCGGTACAGGTACTACATATACCCTTGAAGGGCAAATTCCA
>JANJXE010000317.1 GCA_024709185.1 Paludibacter sp. | reverse complement strand
GTAACCGACATTGCTATTATCATTGTAGCTGCCGACGATAGTGTGATGCCTCAGACTGTTGAAGCCATCAACCATGCTTCGGCTGCCAATGTACCGATGGTATTTGCCATCAACAAGGTAGATAAGCCAAGTGCTAATCCTGAGAAAATTAAGGAAACGCTTGCTCAAATGAACTACCTGGTGGAAGACTGGGGTGGTAAATACCAGTCGCAGGAAATTTCAGCGAAATCGGGGAAAGGTATTCCTGAGCTGCTTGAAAAAGTGTTGCTCGAGGCAGAATTGCTCGAACTTAAAGCAAATCCGAACAAACGTGCAAATGGTTCAGTAATCGAATCGTCGCTCGATAAGGGCCGTGGTTATATTTCAACCATACTTATTGAAAATGGAACGCTGAAAATGGGTGATGTTGTTTTGGCAGGAACTAATTTTGGTCGTGTAAAAGCGATGTTCAACGAACGTAATCAGCGTATTAAGGAAGCCAAACCTGCTGAACCAGTATTGATTCTTGGATTAAACGGAGCTCCTCAGGCCGGCGATAACTTTAACGTAATGGCTACCGAACAGGAAGCCCGCGAAATTGCCAACAAGCGTGAGCAACTGGCCCGTGAACAGAGTCTGCGTACCAAGAAGCACTTTACGCTTGATGAATTGGGTCGTCGTATTGCCCTTGGTGATTTCAAGGAATTGAATATTATCGTGAAAGGGGATGTGGACGGTTCTGTGGAAGCTTTGGCTGATTCACTGTTAAAACTTTCTACCGAGAATATCCAGGTAAATGTGATTCACAAAGCTGTAGGAGCCATTTCCGATTCTGATATTCTGCTGGCGGCTGCTTCGAATGCGATTATTGTTGGTTTCCAGGTTCGTCCGAGTGCTTCAGCCCGCAAGATGGCCGAAAAGGAAGAGATCGACGTACGTCTGTACTCGATTATCTACGATGCTATCGAGGAAATCAAGTCGGCTATGGAAGGTATGCTGTCTCCCGAAATTAAGGAGGAAATTACCGCTACCGTCGAAGTTCGCGAAGTATTCAAGATTACCAAGGTGGGTACAGTTGCCGGATGTTTGGTACGCGAAGGTAAAATCAAGCGAAACAACAAGGTACGGATTATCCGGGATGGCATTGTAGTGTACTCTGGTGAACTCGAATCATTGAAACGTTTCAAGGAAGATGTAAAAGAAGTGGGTAACAACTACGAATGTGGTCTGAACATTAAAAACTACAACGATATCCGCGTGGGCGATATGATTGAAAGCTACGAGGAAATTGAAGTAAAAAAGACTTTATAAACGATAACCGATTCCCCATTCAATAAATTCAGCTTTCTGCAAATGGGTTTTTAATCCCAGGTGAAGCAGAAGATGGGGAGTGATACTATACTTTAAAGAGGCACGGGTGTACAACCATCCGTCCTCTTTTTCTATATTGTAGGGGTAGATGATGCCCTTGTTGAGCGTTCCGGCTTTCGCATCGTTGTAAGGTTCGAGGTTTCTCAACGGATTAATAAGATAGACCCCGAAATGAAAACCCGCTGTCAGTCGTCCAAACATCAACTCCGGCTGAAGGCTTAAACCACCCCGAAACCGATTCGTCAATTTATCTTCGGTAAGATAGGTACGCTTGAACTTACTGGTGTTTTGTGATACACTGGCAGCACTGTTTACTCCCGCGAAAACCCCATCGTAGAATGCATCAGCTCCCAGTCCCAGCCTTAGTTGCTTGCTGATAGTCCGGTAGAGCAGGAGAGTGAGAGCACCGGTGGGAAACATAGCATCATCGCGATAATACAGCTGACGAGCGCCGCCGGAAAGAAGAATCTCAAAGCCGATTTTTGTCGGATTGTTAACTTGCAGTTGATTCTCCAACTTAATTGAGACATGTTTTTGATTTGCAAAAGGGTAGATACGTACCCCCATTCCCGCATTCAGCATATTGATTCCCGAATTAGGCTGATAGAAACTTCCGTTAGAAGCATGGTTCCAGTTCAAGGTACCGGCAATTTCCAGTTTATCGCTTAATGGTACTGTAAGTTCACCTCCCAACGCAAAATACACATTCAGGTGCGAACCGATAGCCGCGTTACTTCGACCCAGAATCAGAGTTCCATTGGTATCAAAATACTGAGCATCCTGAAAAGTTTTTGTAAGATAGCTCACACCAGCACCAGCTTTGAGATTAAGCTGTATCCATTTCAGGTTGATAAGGTGAAAACGAAGATACGGATACAGTGCGACTAAATTACCAAAAACGGAGTCGTTTCCAAGGTTGAGAAAGGTTGTTGAGATGCCGATATCCGGGAAACCAAAGTAGGCTGGCCATGAATTCCTTTGCAAAAAGGTGAAATCACTAAGGTCATCAGTATTAAATGGCTTCTTTGGAAAAGTTGCCCATTCCAAACTTAGTTCGGCGCCCCGGGTCGGACCTTTTACAGTTTGTTCAAGGTGCTTGGTATGTTTGAGAATGTTTCCGTAGATACCTTCCAGTTTCCATTGAAGGGGAAGATGCTGTTTTTCTTTGAACTGATGTGCGTTATCGGATGGTGGTGACCATTTAGTTGAGTTCTCCTGACTTACCATGGTACTGTTAAAATAAAACACTATCAGACTGAAGAACATAACTTTTTTAATCATTTCGAACTGGTCATTTGAGTTATTTTGAGTATCTTTGAGCTCCCAAAAATAGAGAATTTTTCTTTCATCAACGCTATGTCAACTCAAAAACCATTGATTTTAATAACCAACGATGATGGCGATTTCGCCAAAGGCATCGCAGTATTAACCGAACTGATGACCCATTTGGGTGAAGTGGTGGTGGTAGCCCCCGACGGACCTCGCTCAGCACAATCCAACGCACTGACAGTGACACATCCGATACGTTTCCGCATGCTTGAGCAGCGGGAAGTCCTGACACGCTACTCGTGCAGTGGTACACCCACCGATTGTGTAAAGCTGGCACTCAACGAAATTGTAGTCGATCGCAAGCCCGATTTATTGGTTTCGGGGATTAATCATGGCTCCAATGCGGCTATCAATGTTATTTATTCAGGTACCATGGGTGCTGTGCTGGAGGGCTGCGAAAACGGCATTCCTTCTATTGGCTATTCCATCAGCAGCTACGATTCCGACGCCGATTTCAGTCAGTTTGCACCTCATATTGTAGAAATTGCAGCAAAAGTGTTGCAAAATGGACTTCCACATGGTGTTTGTCTCAATGTAAATGCACCTGTTGGAACTATAAAAGGAATTAAGGTTGCCCGCCAGTGCGATGGTCGCTGGGTAAAGGAAACCGAGAAAAAAACTGATCCTCACGGCAGAGCTTACTACTGGCTAACCGGTGAATTTGAAAACCACGAACCTGAAGCAGTTGATACTGATGAGTGGGCTTTGGCAAATGGCTATGTTTCCGTTGTACCTACAAAAATCGATTTAACGGCACATGAACTGGTGAATGAATTTCAACGTCTGTTAGAATAATATCAATTTAACAATCTGACACTCGATGATAAAAACCTGGAGATGGTTTGGTGAATCGGATCCGATAAGCCTCGATATGTTGCGCCAGATTGGCGTGGAAGGTATTGTGACGGCATTGCATCAGGTACCAGCCGGTGAAGTATGGTCGGAAGAAGCCATTAGGAAGGTAAAAAACAACATAGAGGCGCATGGAATGTGTTGGGCCGTGGTAGAAAGTCTGCCCGTGCCCGAAGCGATTAAATACGCCGGCACTGATCGCCAGCAGTTGCTGGCGAATTATAAAATCAGCCTCGAAAATCTCGGCAAAGCAGGTATCACTACAGTTGTTTACAATTTCATGCCGGTAATCGACTGGATTCGTACCGATTTGGATTATCGTTTGCCCGATGGAACCTCAACTCTTTACTTTGATACAGTGCGTTTTGCTTATTTCGATTGTTATATTTTAAACCGAAAGGATGCCTGGAAGGAATACAGTGAGGAGGTAATGCAAGCGGTTACTGCCCTACATTCAACCATCACTCCTGAGGGAATTACAGGGCTTGTCGACACCATTATTGTAAAAACACAGGGCTTTGTAAACGAGAATTTCAAAGGACAGGTTGATCAACCTGTAATGCTGTTTCGTCAGTTACTGGAACAATACCAGGGAGTCACCAAAGAAGTCCTGCGTAAAAATTTACAGTATTTTCTAAGCGATGTACTTC
>JANJXE010000275.1 GCA_024709185.1 Paludibacter sp. | reverse complement strand
TCTTCCGGTTCGTACCGAAGCACATGTCTACGAGCTTAGCTTCAGCAATATTTTTCAGGAAAATGAATTTAAGACACTTATGACCGACCTGAGCAATCATATGCGTCAAACACTCCGGAATTCATCCATTCGATTTGTGAGTAAAGTTACCGAAGCCAGTGAGGTTCCCCGTACCGGTAATCCTGAAGAAATACTTCGAAAAATGATGGAAGAAAACCCTGCACTAGAACTGCTTAAAAATGCATTGAAACTGGAAATTGATTAAAAAAAGGGTAGCAGAACACGTCCACTACCCTCTTCAATTTCAGTTAAATAATTTATTTACTGCCTTTGCTTCCTCCGCCCGACGAACCTGGTTTTGCGATATTCTCACGCATCGAAGTATCAGCTTCAATATTTTTCATTTTGTAATAATCCATGATTCCCAGATTTCCCGAACGGAAGGCTTCGGCCATCGCTTTAGGAACTTCAGCTTCTGCTTCAATAACCTTTGCACGTTGTTCCTGAGTCTTGGCCTTCATTTCCTGTTCGAGAGCCACCGCCATTGCACGACGCTCTTCGGCTTTTGCCTGAGCAATGTTTTTGTCAGCTTCAGCCTGATCCATTTGCAGCTGAGCACCAATGTTCTTACCGATATCAATATCAGCAATATCAATCGACAGAATTTCGAAAGCTGTGCCCGCATCGAGGCCTTTTTTCAATACCAGTTTGGAGATGGAATCCGGATTTTCGAGAACGCTTTTGTGCGATTCCGACGAACCAATCGACGAAACAATACCTTCACCCACACGGGCCAGAATCGTTTCCTCACCAGCTCCCCCAACCAATTGTTTAATATTGGCACGAACGGTGACACGGGCTTTGGCAATCAACTGAATACCATCCTTCGCAACTGCTGCAACCGGGGGTGTATCGATCACTTTAGGATTTACCGACATTTGGACGGCCTGAAATACGTCACGACCGGCAAGGTCGATTGCGGTAGCCATTTTAAATGAAAGATCGATATTAGCTTTTGAAGCAGACACCAGAGCATGAACCACACGTTCAATATGGCCGCCAGCCAGAAAGTGTGCTTCCAGACCATCGCGGGTAACTTCGTGTAAATCGGCTTTATGCGCTTCGATCATACACGCCACAATACTATGTGGGGGTACTTTACGGATACGCATCAGGAACAGCTGCAGCAAGGCAATATTTACTCCCGAAACTTTGGCCGATACCCACAACAGGAAGGGCACATAGTAAAAGAACAACAATAACAGGACTCCAAGAAGTCCCAGAACAATAATCTCAATAATCGGCATGACAATTTGTATTTAAATTAAACAATATGATTTCTTTCAACCAGTACGTTGGTAAGCTGAACCTGACGTACAACCACTTCGCTTCCTTCATCGATAAAACCTTCCATCGATTTTGCTTCCATAACGTGGCCATTGATTTTAACTTTGCCCATGGGAGCCAGGCGGGAAACTGTTGTTCCGGTATCACCGGGTTGAACATGAATACCCTCTAATGGGTCATTTTTGCTTTCTACCTCGGTTTTCAGCGCCATTTTTTCAAGTGTTTTGGCTTTCAGGAAAATCCAAACTGCCAGTGCCACAATCACGATAGCTCCGAAAACAGTAAGGTGACCAGCCTGAGCACCAATCTCGGTATACGCATACACTACGCTTCCTGCCAGAAAAACAATTCCACCAATACCGGCAATCGAAATCCCCGGAATCAGAAAGAATTCAACCAGTAAAAGCAAAACACCAATGACCAGCAACAGAATAACTATTCCAATCTCCATAAACTGAAAAATTTTTGTGTAAATGTATTCATTTTTTACATAACATCCGTCTTTTTCAGAAATTTTATTTCTTCATTACGAATCTTTTTTTCCAGCTCTTCCAGTTGAAATTTCCATTGCCGACCCTGTTTTTCGAGTGTTAGCATTTCCCTGGAAAGAGTTGCCCGTTCAAGCTCCTCCTGTGTAGTTGTAAAAAAGGCCCGTAGCTCTTCGAGTCTCTGATTCAGCTGGACTGTCGATTCTTTAAGATTCACCCATTTCGAAAACAGATTTCTTGACTCGGGGCTTTTAAACTCATCGGTACTCGTGTACTTAATATTATCGGTAACATAAAACACCACCGATTGAGATTCCTGGTCAGTTGTAGCTTCAACAGTTTTGCGACGTGTGGCAGGCTGCTGATTCGACCATTGTATTGTCCGAAGAGTAGCAACGTCGATAAATTCACGGGAATTATCATTGGTAAGAAATTGTTTCTGACCGGTATATATAAAGCGATACACTGCCACTTTGTTGCGGGGTTGAAACCGATCGCTCACAAACCAACCCGTATTATTCAACTCATCGATAACCATCATATAATCGTTAGCCATCGAATTAAAAGGCAGGCCAATGTTATCAGGATTGAGATAATCGTTGGAGACACCCGAGAAACGGGTCAAAAAAATATCATACCCACCCAGCGAATTTTCGCCATTGGAGGCAAAGTAAAGGGTTAAGCCATCGAGCATCAAAAAAGGATAATTTTCGTCGGCATTGGTATTGATTAACGATGACAATGGTTCTGACTTTGCCCATCCATCCAATAATTTAGTTGCCTTGAAAAGATCAATGGAATGATGAGTTGTATCTGAAAAAATTTTCCTGTCGCCCCGTTGAGTAATAAATGTAATGAGGTCGGACCAACCGGTTCCGGTTTTATAGAAAGACTTTTGCTCCAACAATCCTATGTCTTTTGTTAGTTCAAAATGCTTCAGAAATTCGCGTTTATCAACCACCACACTATCAGTAAATTCTACTTTTTCGACACGATTCATCAATCGGACGCCTACTGCGGCACGGCGCAGCTTAACTTCCACATCAGACAGATAGGCCTGATTAGCTGTAGTGCTCTCGGCATACGCTGTATAATGGCGGATAGCATCCTCAAAACGATATGTATGAAAGTAACTGTCGG